>NZ_JAKUFY010000069.1:0-28736 GCF_022663675.1 Bacillus cereus group sp. BfR-BA-01355 | reverse complement strand
TTGTAGTAGAAGATGGTAGAGAGTATGTAGGTTCGCAACTTAATGTACTGGTTACTAGCGTATTACAAACATCGGCTGGTCGTATGATTTTCGCAAAACGTAAATTATTAGAAAAAGCATTATAGGTAGAGGATTATTAATATGTATACATTAATTATTCCGGCAGCCGGCCAAGGAAAGCGGATGGGTGCTGGCAAAAATAAGTTGTTCTTACTTATAAACGAAGTACCGATTATCGTTCATACATTACGTGCTTTTGAAAGAGATAAAGAGTGCAAAAGTATTGTTATGGCAATTAACGAAGAGGAACGCCCGTATTTTGAAGAATTAATGCAGAAGTATCCGATTGAAAAACAGGTACAATTTATTCAGGGTGGAGCCGAAAGACAAGATAGTGTATATAACGCGATTCAGCATGCGAGTGATGTTGAATACGTTCTTGTACATGACGGAGCGCGCCCATTCGTAACGAATAAAGTGATTCAAGACGTATTAACAGCAGCAGAAAAATATGGAGCTTCCATTTGTGCAGTGCCAGTAAAGGATACAGTTAAGAAAGTAGAGCAAGGTGTTGTTGTCGAAACGGTAGAACGATCTCAGCTTAAGGCTGTACAAACACCGCAAGGGTTCTCTGTTTCTCTTTTGTTAGAAGCTCATAGAAGTGCAAAACAGAGCTGCTTTCTTGGTACAGATGATGCAAGTCTCGTGGAACGTATTGGTAAGCAAGTAGGTGTAGTAGAGGGGAGTTACTATAATATTAAAGTGACGACTCCAGAGGATTTACTAATTGCTGAAAGTTTCCTTCATGTTCAGAAAAAATAGCCGTGATGGTGTATAACAAAGGAAAGCTCGGCAATGGCCGGGCTTTTCTTTGTAGGGATATCAATATAATATAGAGTCATAAAGCTCAGTGGTTTAGCTCAAGGAGGATGTAAAGAATGTTTCGAATTGGACAAGGTTTTGATGTGCATGAATTTGCGGAAGGTAGACCGTTAATTATTGGCGGAATTACAATTCCACACGAGAAAGGATTAATAGGTCATTCAGATGCAGATGTATTGTTACATACGATTGCTGATGCATGTTTAGGTGCCATTGCAGCAGGAGATATTGGAAAGCATTTTCCTGATACAGACCCAGCTTTTAAAGATGCAGATTCAGCTGTATTGTTACAAAAAGTTTGGGAATTTGTTCGTGAACAAGGTTACGAGTTAGGGAACTTAGATTGTACAATTATTGCTCAAAAGCCAAAAATGGCACCGCATATTGAAAGTATGCGTAAACGTATTAGTGAACTGTTAGAAACGTCTATAGATAACATTAATGTAAAGGCAACAACAACAGAGAAATTAGGATTTACAGGTAGAGAAGAAGGAATTGCTTCTCAAGCAGTGGTATTATTACAGAAAAAATAATGGTTTTTAATTCGTAAGATGGATAATCACATTTTTTTGTTGTACAATTATAGAATGTGTAGACATTAAGAATGGAAGGTGTACCAATTATGGAAAAGCAAGTGAGAGTGCGCTATGCGCCAAGTCCAACAGGACACTTACATATCGGAAATGCGCGTACGGCATTATTTAATTATTTATTTGCTCGTCATTTAGATGGCAAGTTTATTATTCGTATTGAAGATACTGATGTAAAACGTAATGTGGCTGGTGGAGAAGAAAGCCAATTAAAATACTTGAAATGGCTCGGTATGAACTGGGATGAAGGTGTTGATGTTGGTGGTGAATTTGGACCATATCGTCAAACAGAGCGTTTAGATATTTATAAAAAATTATATCTAGATTTATTAGAGCGTGGTTTAGCTTACAAATGTTATATGACAGAAGAAGAGCTAGAAGCAGAGCGTGAAGGACAAATTTCTCGTGGTGAAACACCTCGTTATGCAGGTAACCACCGTGATTTAACTGAAGAACAAATGAAAGAATTTGAAGCTGAGGGACGTATTCCAAGTATTCGTTTCCGTGTACCAGCTGATCGTGATTACACATTTAAAGATATCGTAAAAGATGAAGTAGCATTCCATTCAAATGATTTCGGTGATTTCGTTATCGTGAAAAAAGATGGAATTCCAACTTATAACTTTGCGGTAGCAGTAGATGATCACTTAATGGAAATTACACATGTACTTCGTGGTGATGACCATATTTCAAATACGCCAAAACAAATGATGATTTATGAAGCTTTCGGTTGGGATATCCCGCAATTTGGCCATATGACTTTAATTGTAAATGAAAGCCGTAAAAAATTAAGTAAGCGTGATGAATCTATTATTCAATTTATTGAGCAATATAAAGAGCTTGGATATCTTCCAGAAGCAATCTTTAACTTTATTGCACTACTAGGTTGGTCGCCGGTAGGAGAAGAAGAAATCTTCTCTAAAGAAGAGTTTATCAAAATGTTCGATGCAGCTCGTTTATCAAAATCACCTGCATTATTTGATTCTCAAAAATTAAAATGGATGAACAACCAATATATGAAAAAGCAAGATTTAGATACGGTGGTAGAATTAAGCTTACCGCATCTAGTGAAAGCTGGACGTATAGGTGAAACTTTAAGTGAACAAGAGCAAGCTTGGATTCGTGATGTAATTGCGTTATATCATGAACAAATGAGTTTTGGAGCTGAAATTGTAGAGCTTTCTGAAATGTTCTTCAAAGATCATGTTGATCATGAAGAAGAAGGACAAGAAGTATTAAAAGGTGAACAAGTACCAGAAGTACTTCGTGCATTTGCTGGTCAAGTAGAAGCACTAGAGGCGATGGAACCAGCAGCAATTAAGGCGGCTATTAAAGCAGTTCAAAAGGAAACAGGTCATAAAGGTAAAAACTTATTTATGCCAATCCGTGTTGCAACTACTGGTCAAACACATGGCCCAGAGCTTCCTAATGCTATTGCACTTCTTGGAAAAGAAAAAGTTTTAAATCGTCTTCAAAAAGTAATTGGTTAACATTTTCTAGGTTTAGAAATATAATAAGTATACTTAAAACCTAATAAGGAAAAGCGACGAGAAGGAGAAGTAGAAAATCAGGCTTTTTACAGAGAGAACCACCTTTAGGCTGGAAGTGGTTTATAAGCGGGTTTTTGAAATGCCCCTTCGAGTCTTCTGCTGAACAGCAAAATGTTTTGTGAAACATCTTAAGGCGTTAAAGTAAGCAGAAGCGGTGTACACCGTTATCAGAGATGAGTTTGAGGCTTTTTTAGCCTAAACAGAGTGGAACCGCGCTTAAAAGGCGTCTCTGTCAATATGACAGAGGCGTCTTTTTTTATACCGTAAAACTGGGTATGAGTATAAAATTTATCTACGTGTATAAAGATTTAGGGAGATAAGTAGGGAGTTAGTTCACTCGAAAAAGCAGCCCATAAAGGGGAGGGAACATCGATGTTTAAGAGGCTTCGGGAAGATATTGAAGTCGTTTTTGAACAGGATCCAGCGGCAAGAGGTTATTTCGAAGTCATTTTAACTTACTCTGGATTACATGCAGTTTGGGCTCATCGAATTGCACATGCTTTTTATAAAAGGGATTTTTTCTTTCTTGCACGTTTTGTTTCACAAGTTAGTCGTTTTTTTACTGGCATTGAGATTCATCCAGGGGCAACTATTGGTCGACGCTTTTTCATAGACCATGGAATGGGAGTTGTAATTGGAGAAACTTGTGAAATTGGTGATAATGTAACAATTTATCAAGGGGTTACATTAGGTGGTACAGGAAAAGAAAAAGGCAAGAGGCATCCAACAATTCAGGATAATGTATTAATTGCGACGGGTGCTAAAGTCCTTGGTTCTATTACTGTGGGAGAGAATTCTAAAATCGGGGCAGGGTCTGTCGTATTAAAAGAAGTTCCTGCACATTCTACAGTTGTAGGTATACCTGGCCGAGTCGTTATTCAAAATGGAGTAAAGATTGGTCAAGAATTAAATCACTCTGACCTTCCGGATCCAATTTTTGATAAATTAAAGGCTATGGAAGTAGAACTTGATAAATTGAAGAAACAACTGGAAGTAAAGGTAGAAAGGAAGGATAAAAATGACTATTCACATTTATAATACGTTAACACGTCAAAAAGAAGAGTTTGTTCCATTAGAAGAAAATAAGGTAAAGATGTATGTATGCGGACCTACAGTCTATAACTACATTCATATTGGCAATGCAAGACCTCCTATGGTATTCGATACAGTACGTCGCTATCTAGAATATAAAGGGTACGATGTGCAATACGTATCGAACTTTACGGACGTAGATGATAAATTAATTAAAGCGGCAAATGAATTAGGTGAAGATGTACCGACAATTGCTGATCGTTTTGTTGAAGCGTACTTTGAAGATGTAACAGCGCTAGGTTGCAAACACGCAACAGTCCATCCTCGTGTAACAGAAAATATGGATATCATTATTGAATTTATTCAAGAACTTGTGAATAAAGGGTATGCATACGAATCAGAGGGTGATGTGTACTTTAAAACGAAGGAATTCGAAGGTTACGGTAAATTATCACATCAACCAATCGCAGATTTACGTCACGGTGCTCGTATTGAGGTAGGGGAAAAGAAACAAGACCCTCTTGATTTTGCTTTATGGAAAGCTGCGAAAGAAGGAGAAATCTTCTGGGAAAGCACTTGGGGGCAAGGGCGTCCAGGGTGGCATATTGAATGCTCAGCAATGGCACGTAAGTACTTAGGGGATACAATTGACATTCATGCTGGTGGTCAAGACTTGGCGTTCCCGCATCATGAAAATGAAATTGCGCAGTCGGAAGCATTGACTGGAAAAACGTTTGCACGTTACTGGATGCATAATGGATATATTAATATTAACAATGAGAAGATGTCTAAATCGCTTGGTAACTTTATTTTAGTTCACGATATTATTAAGCAATATGACCCACAGTTAATTAGATTCTTTATGTTATCAGTACACTATCGTCATCCGATTAACTTTAGTGAAGAGTTATTACAAAGTACGAATAATGGGCTGGAAAGAATTAAAACAGCTTATGGAAACTTAAAGCATCGTATGGAAAGCAGTACGGATTTAACAGACCATAATGAGAAATGGTTAGTTGAAATAGAGAAATTCCAGACTGCATTTGAAGAGGCAATGAATGATGACTTTAACACTGCGAATGCAATTACCGAATTATACAATGTAGCCAATCATGCAAATCAATATTTACTTGAAGAGCATACATCTAAAGTTGTGATCGAAGCATACGTAAAACAATTGGAAACGTTATTTGATATTTTAGGATTAGAATTAACGCAAGAAGAATTGCTGGATGAAGAAATTGAAGAACTTATCCAAAAGCGCATTGAGGCTCGTAAAAATCGCGATTTCGCATTGTCTGATCAAATTCGTGACGATTTAAAAGGACGTAATATTATTTTAGAAGATACCGCTCAAGGTACAAGATGGAAAAGAGGATAAGGATGATTGATGCAAAGCAATTAAACAGCTTGGCGTTAGCGTATATGGGTGATGCGGTATATGAACAATATATCCGCTATCACCTCCTTCAAAAAGGAAAGGTTCGCCCTAATCAATTACATCGCTTAGGGACGAGCTTTGTTTCAGCAAAAGCACAGGCGAAAGTTGTTTATCATTTATTAGAGACGTCGTTTTTGACAGAGGAAGAAGAGGCGGTATTAAGAAGAGGACGTAATGCAAATTCAGGTACGGTTCCGAAAAATACGGATGTACAAACATATCGACATAGTACAGCCTTTGAAGCGCTAATTGGTTATCATCATTTATTAAATAACCGTGAAAGATTAGACGAAATTGTATATAAGGCAATTGCAGTTTTAGAAGAAAAGGAAGGGGGCACATCATCATGAGTAGTGAATATATTATCGGACGTAACCCTGTAATTGAAGCGTTACGATCAGGGAGAGATATTAATAAAATTTGGATCGCAGAAGGTGCTGCCAAAGGACAAGTGCAGATTGTACTAGCGTTAGCGAAAGAAAATAAGGTTATTTTACAACATGCACCAAAGAAAAAGTTAGATCAATTAGTTGAGGGTAATCATCAAGGTGTAATCGCTCAAGTAGCTGCATATCAGTATGCGGAGTTAGAAGATTTATTCAAAGTGGCAGAAAAACGTAATGAAGATCCATTCTTCTTAATTTTAGATGAGATTGAAGATCCGCATAACTTAGGTTCTATTATGCGTACTGCTGATGCGACAGGAGCTCATGGGATTATTATTCCAAAGAGAAGGGCTGTGGGGCTTACAGCGTCAGTTGCGAAAGCATCAACAGGAGCAATTGAATACATTCCTGTTGCACGCGTAACGAACTTATCCCGTACAATTGATGAATTAAAAGAACGTGGACTTTGGATTGCTGGTACAGATGCCAAAGGAAAAACGGATTATCGTAATTTAGATGGTAAAATGCCGATTGGGTTAGTAATTGGTAGTGAAGGAAAAGGTATGAGCCGTATTATTGGTGAAAAGTGTGATTTCCTAATCACTCTACCGATGGTTGGTAAAGTTACATCCTTAAATGCTTCCGTAGCCGCAAGTTTGTTAATGTATGAGGTATATCGTAAACGTCACGAAATTGGTAAATAAAAGATGAACGATATTTTAATCGTTGACGGTTACAACATTATCGGAGCTTGGGGAGATTTGAAGAAACTGCGGGATGTAGATTTACAATCATCAAGAGATGCACTTATTGATAAGATGGCGGATTATCAAGGTTATACAGGCACAAAAGTGATGATAGTCTTTGATGCCTATACAGTACATGGTATTGAAAAAAAGATGAAACAATCTCGTGTGGAAGTAATATTCACACGAAAGAATCAAACTGCAGATGAAAAGATAGAGCAACTTGCGATAGAGCTTAGAAATATAAATACACGAATATATGTTGCGACTTCTGATTACACGGAACAATGGGTTATATTTGCGCAAGGTGCCCTTCGGAAATCTGCGCGTGAATTAGAGTTGGAAGTACAGGCAATGGAGCAACAAGTAAGAAGGCGTACAAAAGACACGAAAGAACAGCAACCCGCCATGCGAAAGATATTTAGTAAAGATATTACAGAAAAATTAGAAAAATTAAGAAGAGGAGAGCGTTGAAGCATTGACGCTCTTTGTCTTTTTACTGTATAATATTGCTAAATAAATAGCGGTCGGAGGGATCAAGGTGGAAGCAGGCTTCGTAAGTGTAGGCGACGTTACATTTCGTGATTTAGAGGATGAGGCAATCGTTGAGTTAGTTCGAAAAGGTAATACTGACGCTCTAGAATATTTAATTCACAAGTATAAGAACTTTGTTCGCGCGAAATCAAGATCTTACTTTTTAGTGGGTGCCGATCGAGAAGACATTGTTCAAGAAGGTATGATAGGGTTGTTTAAAGCAATTCGTGATTATAAAGAGGACAAGCTGTCTTCATTCAAAGCATTTGCTGAACTGTGTATCACTCGACAAATTATTACCGCTATTAAAACGGCAACAAGACAAAAACATATTCCCTTAAATTCATATGTGTCTTTAGATAAGCCGATTTACGATGAGGAATCTGATCGAACATTATTGGATGTTATTTCTGAAGCGAAGGTAACTGATCCTGAAGAGATGATTATTAGCCAAGAAGAATATACAGACATAGAATCAAAAATATCAGAATTATTAAGCGATTTAGAAAGAAAAGTACTTTCTTTATATCTAGATGGGCGTTCTTATCAAGAGATTTCAGAACAGTTAAACAGACATGTGAAATCTATTGATAACGCTTTACAGCGGGTGAAGAGGAAATTAGAACGATATATGGAAATGCGAGAAAGTACAACTTTAAATTCATAACAAATAACAAGTGCAACAGGTGTAAAATAAATCACCTGTTTTCTTTTGTAGAGCGTACAAAATGCATGTCATTGACATTGTCTTTTATTGTATGATACATTTTTAGGGACATAATGTTACAAGGTTGGTGTAACTAATGAGGAAAAAAGTTGTACTCTCATGTGAAGAGTGTAAAAATCGAAACTACTCTACTATGAAAGATACGAGCTCAATAGAGCGACTTGAAATAAAAAAGTTTTGTAAAACATGCAATCAGCATACAGTTCACAAGGAAACAAAATAAATAATTGAAATAATACACTGGAGGTCCCGCAGATGCGTTTAACGAACTTTTTCGGCGATGTAGGTCGCGAAATGAAAAAAGTAAGTTGGCCTAAAAAAGATGAATTACTCCGCTCAACAGCGACTGTTGTTGCTACAGTTGTGTTCTTTGCGATTTTCTTCGCAGTAGTTGATATGGGCATTTCTTCTTTAATTCGGTTAATTCTTGGTTAATTCTTGAATAAGAAGCACTTATCCATGATATAATGTTATTTATAAGAACTGTGTAAAAGCCCGGTGAACGGGTTTTTTCATTTGCGCAAAAAAATGTACGTCAGGGAGGGAAGGACGCTCGTCCTAAATGAATGGAAAAAAGTTGGTATGTTGTCCATACTTATTCTGGATATGAAAATAAAGTAAAAGCAAACCTAGAGAAGCGTGTAGAATCAATGGGTATGCAAGATAAAATTTTCCGTGTTGTTGTCCCGGAAGAAGTAGAAGTAGAAATGAAAAACGGAAAAGAAAAATTAATGAAAAGAAAAGTGTTCCCAG
Source organism: Bacillus cereus group sp. BfR-BA-01355 (assembly GCF_022663675.1). Lineage (NCBI taxonomy): Bacteria > Bacillati > Bacillota > Bacilli > Caryophanales > Bacillaceae > Bacillus > Bacillus cereus group sp. BfR-BA-01355. The sequence continues at coordinate 20,092 of NZ_JAKUFY010000069.1, read as the reverse complement.
GTTATGTATTAGTAGAATTAATCATGACTGATGATTCTTGGTATGTTGTACGTAACACGCCGGGTGTAACTGGGTTCGTTGGTTCTTCTGGTTCTGGATCTAAGCCATCGCCTCTATTAGAAGAGGAAGTTGTTACCATTATGAAACATATGGGAATGGACAACGAAGTGGTTGATTTCGACTTTGAACTTCATGAGACAGTACGTGTAAATGAGGGGCCATTCGCAGATTATACAGGTGCTATTGAAGAAATTGATGTGGAGAAGAAAAAAGTTAGTGTACTTGTGGACATGTTTGGTCGCGAGACTCCAGTTGAACTTGACTTCCATCAAATTGAAAAATTATAAAATGAAACTTGAAATGAATTGTAAAAAGTGATAATATCTTTTAAGTCAGTACGTCTTCATTATCGGAGGCGTTTTTTGAAAGATTTTATCCTTACAGATAAAATATGACGTGGGAGGGCAAATCACTGTCCAATTGACCACATCACGGACTTAAGGAGGTGTGTCTCGTGGCTAAAAAGGTAATTAAAATGGTAAAGCTTCAAATTCCTGCAGGTAAAGCTAACCCAGCTCCACCAGTTGGTCCAGCATTAGGACAAGCAGGTGTTAACATCATGGGCTTCTGTAAAGAGTTTAACGCTCGTACAGCAGATCAAGCTGGTCTTATCATCCCTGTTGAAATTACGGTATTTGAGGACCGTTCATTCACTTTCATTACTAAAACTCCTCCTGCTGCTGTTCTTCTTAAGAAAGTAGCTGGTATTGAGTCTGGTTCTGGTGAACCAAATCGTAATAAAGTGGCAACTGTTAAGCGTGATAAAGTACGCGAAATCGCTGAAACTAAAATGCCTGACCTAAACGCTGCTAGCGTAGAAGCTGCAATGCGTATGGTTGAAGGTACTGCACGCAGTATGGGCATCGTTATCGAAGACTAATTCGATTTGTTTTTAAAAAAAGGTTGCGGGTCTGGAATTCCAATTCGCAACCTTTATTATCGTAAATGATTATCGTTTTTAAATAAATGGATGGCGCTCATCCTCAGGTTATACCTGAAAACAGGCGTAAACGTGGGAGGTTATTCCGCTAAAACCACATTCGAGGAGGAAATAAAAATGGCTAAAAGAGGTAAAAAGTACGTAGAAGCTGCAAAGCTTGTTGACCGTGCAGCTGCTTACTCTGCAACAGAAGCAGTAGAATTAGTAAAGAAAACAAACACAGCTAAATTTGATGCAACTGTAGAAGCTGCATTCCGTTTAGGTGTTGACCCTAAGAAAGCTGACCAACAAATCCGTGGTGCAGTTGTTCTTCCGCACGGTACTGGTAAAGTACAACGTGTATTAGTGTTCGCTAAAGGTGAAAAAGCTAAAGAAGCTGAAGCTGCTGGAGCTGACTTCGTAGGCGATACTGATTACATCGGTAAAATCCAACAAGGTTGGTTCGATTTCGATGTAGTAGTAGCAACTCCTGACATGATGGGTGAAGTTGGTAAACTTGGTCGCGTATTAGGACCTAAAGGTTTAATGCCAAACCCTAAAACTGGAACAGTTACTTTCGATGTAACTAAAGCTGTTAACGAAATCAAAGCTGGTAAAGTTGAATACCGCGTTGATAAAGCTGGTAACATCCACGTTCCAATTGGTAAAGTATCTTTCGAAGATGCTAAATTAGTAGAAAACTTCAAAACAATCGCTGATACTTTATTAAAAGTTAAGCCATCTGCTGCGAAAGGTACTTACATGAAGAACGTAACAGTTGCTTCTACAATGGGACCTGGCGTACGTGTAGACGTTTCTACATTAGCGTAAAAATTGGAAGTTGACTTCATAAAGAAGATTTAATATAATCATTTATGTTGTGAATTTAAATAGTGTACCGTAGACAGTAGGTGTCAATAGACTTAATTTCCTACCTAGGTGTTAATATACGAAACGGAATTTTTTTTCTGTGACTATATGCCTCCATGTCTACAAGTTGGGCATGGAGGTTTTTAGTGCACTTTCGGTACATCTTCTATATAATCTACAGGAGGTGTAATAACATGAGCAAAGTAATCGAAACTAAACAACAAGTTGTAACTGAAATCGCGGACAAACTTCGTGCTAGTAAATCTACGATCGTTGTTGACTACCGTGGTTTAACAGTTTCTGAAGCAACAGAATTACGTAAGCAATTACGTGAAGCTGGCGTTGAGTTCAAAGTTTACAAAAACTCTCTAACTCGTCGTGCTGCAGAATCTGCTGAAATGGCTGAGTTAAACGAATTCTTAACAGGACCAAACGCAATCGCGTTCAGTAACGAGGATGTAGTTGCTCCTGCGAAAGTATTAAACGACTTCGCTAAAAATCATGAAGCTTTAGAAATTAAAGCGGGCGTAATCGAAGGTAAACTTGTAACACTTGATGAGGTTAAAGCAATCGCTACTCTTCCATCACGTGAAGGCTTACTTTCTATGCTTCTTAGCGTTCTTCAAGCTCCAATCCGTAACCTTGCACTTGCTACTAAAGCAGTTGCAGAACAAAAGGAAGAGCAAGGCGCTTAATTTTTTAAAAGATAATTACGTATTATCGATAAAACAATACAAACCTATTTAAGGGAGGATATTTACAATGACTAAAGAACAAATCATTGAAGCAGTTAAATCTATGACTGTATTAGAACTTAACGACTTAGTAAAAGCTATCGAGGAAGAATTCGGCGTAACTGCTGCTGCTCCTGTAGCTGTTGCTGGTGGCGCTGGAGAAGCTGCTGCTGAGAAAACTGAATTTGATGTGGAACTAACTAGCGCTGGTGCACAAAAAATCAAAGTTATCAAAGTTGTTCGTGAAATCACTGGTCTTGGCTTAAAAGAAGCTAAAGAATTAGTTGACAACACTCCAAAAGTAATCAAAGAAGCTGCTGCTAAAGAAGAAGCTGAAGAAATCAAAGCTAAACTTGAAGAAGTTGGCGCTGCTGTAGAAGTTAAGTAATTAACTTTTGATGCTTTAAAAAAAGCTCGCTCTCATGCGAGCTTTTTTTTTAACTGTAAAGAAGAGAGGTGGCCATATGGCAGACCATTATTTTTCTAACGACCCTTCTAGTAAAAGTGATCGTAAGCGATGGGAATTTGCACTTCGTGGATCTCAATTTACTTTCTTATCCGACCATGGGGTGTTCTCGAAAAACGAAGTGGACTTTGGTTCCCGTCTTTTAATTGAAGCTTTTCAAATGCCAGATATTAAAGGTAATATATTAGATGTAGGTTGCGGATACGGTCCTATTGGTTTGTCGCTAGCGAAAGAGTTTCAAGGTCGTGAAGTTCACATGGTGGATGTGAATGAAAGGGCGCTTGGACTTGCGAAAGAAAACGCCGCTAATAACAAAATCGAGAATATACGTATTTTTCAAAGTAGCGTCTATGAAAATGTAGATGGCAAGTATGCTGCTATTCTATCTAACCCTCCAATTCGTGCGGGTAAAGATGTCGTACATGAAATTTTAGAAAAAGCTGTGGAGTATTTAGTTCCAGGTGGAGAACTTTGGATTGTTATTCAAAAGAAGCAAGGTGCACCATCTGCGCTGAAAAAACTAGAGGAAGTATTTTCTGAAGTTGAGGTTGTAGAAAAGAAAAAAGGATATTATATCATAAAATCAAAAAAACGTTGACGGTTATTTTTGGCTATGTTAACATTATACAATGCCAATATATGATTTTCTGCGTTGAGAAAGATGTATATTTTTGTTTCTCTTGGAAAAGATAGTAAAATCAGCAGATTATGAAACAGAATGATGGTTTTCTTATAGAAGCCATTTTTCTTTTTTGAGCAGGTAGAAAGACTCAACGTATTTATCTTTAAGAGAAAAAGACTACGCTAATAGCAGTAGTTGTATTTATTTGTGATTTTGCACAAATTTTTTTGTGCATTTATAATACTCATGATTTGAGGGGTGAAGCAGTTGACAGGTCAACTAGTTCAATACGGACGCCACCGCCAACGAAGAAGTTATGCCCGTATTAGTGAAGTATTAGAGTTACCAAATCTTATCGAAATTCAAACCTCTTCTTATCAGTGGTTTCTTGATGAGGGTTTGCGAGAAATGTTCCAAGACATTTCTCCGATTGAAGACTTTACGGGAAATCTATCGCTTGAATTTATCGACTACAGCTTAGGTGAACCTAAATACTCTGTAGACGAATGCAAAGAGCGTGATGTGACGTATGCAGCACCACTTCGTGTAAAAGTGCGTCTAATCAACAAGGAAACTGGTGAAGTAAAAGAACAAGATGTGTTCATGGGAGATTTCCCACTCATGACAGAGACTGGAACATTCGTAATTAACGGTGCAGAACGTGTTATCGTTTCCCAGTTAGTTCGCTCTCCAAGCGTATACTATAGTGGCAAAGTGGATAAAAACGGAAAACGTGGTTTTACTGCTACTGTAATTCCAAACCGCGGAGCTTGGTTAGAGTATGAGACAGATGCTAAGGATGTTGTATATGTGCGTATTGACCGTACGCGTAAACTTCCTGTAACTGTTTTGTTACGCGCATTAGGGTTTGGCTCTGATCAAGAAATCACCGAGCTTTTAGGTGATAACGAATACTTAAGCAACACATTAGAAAAAGACAACACAGATAGCACAGAAAAAGCATTGCTTGAAATTTATGAGCGTCTACGTCCTGGTGAACCACCAACAGTAGAAAATGCTAAGAGCTTACTTGTGTCTCGTTTCTTCGATCCAAAGCGCTACGATTTAGCAAATGTAGGTCGCTATAAGATCAACAAGAAGTTACACATTAAAAACAGATTGTTTAATCAACGTTTAGCTGAAACATTAGTGGATCCAGAAACTGGTGAAATTTTAGCGGCAGAAGGAACAATCTTAGATCGTCGTACACTTGATCGCATTTTACCTTACTTAGAGAAAAACATTGGATTCAAAACAGCGAAACCAATGGGTGGAGTGGTAGAAGGCGATGTTGAGCTGCAATCTATTAAGATTTATGCTCCTGAGTCGGAAGGCGAACGCGTAATTAATGTAATTGGTAATGCAAACATTACTCGTGATGTGAAACACATCACACCAGGTGATATCCTTGCTTCTATCAGTTACTTCTTCAACCTACTATACAAAGTAGGAGATACAGATGATATTGACCATTTAGGAAACCGTCGTCTGCGTTCTGTTGGAGAACTATTACAAAACCAATTCCGTATCGGCCTTTCTCGTATGGAACGTGTTGTTCGTGAGAGAATGTCGATCCAAGATACAAATGCAATTACACCACAGGCACTAATTAATATTCGTCCTGTTATTGCATCTATTAAAGAGTTCTTCGGAAGTTCTCAGTTATCTCAGTTCATGGACCAAACAAATCCATTAGCAGAGTTAACTCACAAACGAAGACTATCTGCATTAGGACCTGGTGGTTTAACGCGTGAGCGCGCAGGCTTTGAAGTACGTGACGTTCATTACTCCCACTATGGTCGTATGTGTCCGATTGAAACACCAGAGGGACCAAACATTGGTTTGATTAACTCATTATCTTCGTTCGCGAAAGTAAATGAGTTTGGTTTCATTGAAACACCATACCGTCGTGTTGACCCAGAAACTGGTCTTGTAACAGGGCATGTTGATTATTTAACAGCAGATGAAGAAGATAACTATGTTGTAGCCCAAGCGAATATGAAATTATCTGATGAAGGTGAATTCCTAAGTGAAGATATCGTAGCTCGTTTCCGTGGCGAAAATATTGTCACAAATAGAGAACGCATCGACTACATGGATGTATCTCCAAAACAAGTAGTGTCGGCAGCGACAGCTTGTATTCCGTTCTTAGAAAACGATGACTCTAACCGCGCACTTATGGGAGCGAACATGCAACGTCAGGCGGTTCCGTTAATGAATCCGGAATCTCCGATTGTAGGTACAGGTATGGAGTACGTATCAGCAAAAGACTCGGGTGCTGCAGTAATCTGTAAACATCCTGGTGTTGTTGAGCGCGTAGAAGCACGTGAAGTTTGGGTACGTCGCTATGTAGAAGTTGACGGTCAAACAGTAAAAGGCGACTTAGATCGCTACAAAATGCAAAAATTCATTCGTTCTAACCAAGGAACTTGTTACAACCAACGTCCAATCGTAAGTGTTGGAAATGAAGTTGTAAAAGGTGAAATCCTTGCGGATGGTCCTTCTATGGAATTAGGTGAACTAGCACTTGGACGTAACGTGCTTGTTGGCTTCATGACTTGGGACGGTTATAACTACGAGGATGCGATTATCATGAGTGAGCGCCTTGTAAAAGATGATGTGTACACTTCTATTCATATTGAAGAATATGAATCAGAAGCTCGTGATACGAAGCTTGGACCAGAAGAAATTACACGTGACATTCCAAACGTTGGGGAAGACGCATTACGTAACCTTGACGAGCGCGGTATCATTCGCGTTGGTGCTGAAGTAAAAGATGGAGATTTACTTGTTGGTAAAGTAACACCTAAAGGTGTAACAGAATTAACAGCTGAAGAACGTCTATTACATGCTATCTTTGGAGAAAAAGCGCGTGAAGTACGTGATACATCACTACGTGTACCACACGGTGGTGGCGGTATTATCTTAGACGTAAAAGTATTCAACCGTGAAGATGGCGATGAATTGCCACCAGGTGTGAATCAACTTGTACGTGCATATATCGTTCAAAAACGTAAAATTTCTGAAGGTGACAAGATGGCCGGACGTCACGGTAACAAAGGTGTTATTTCTCGTATTTTACCAGAAGAAGATATGCCTTACTTACCAGACGGTACGCCAATCGATATCATGTTAAACCCATTAGGGGTACCATCTCGTATGAATATCGGTCAGGTATTAGAGCTTCATCTTGGTATGGCAGCAAGATACCTGGGCATTCACATTGCAACACCAGTATTCGATGGTGCTCGTGAGGAAGATGTTTGGGGCACAATTGAAGAAGCTGGTATGGCAAATGACGCGAAAACAATCCTGTATGACGGACGTACTGGTGAACCATTCGATAACCGCGTATCTGTTGGTGTCATGTATATGATCAAACTTGCGCACATGGTTGACGATAAACTTCATGCTCGTTCTACTGGACCATATTCACTTGTAACGCAGCAACCTCTTGGAGGTAAAGCTCAGTTCGGTGGACAGCGTTTCGGTGAGATGGAGGTTTGGGCACTTGAAGCTTACGGTGCTGCTTATACTCTTCAAGAAATCTTAACAGTGAAGTCTGATGATGTTGTTGGACGTGTTAAGACTTATGAAGCAATTGTTAAAGGCGAAAATGTTCCAGAACCAGGCGTTCCTGAATCATTCAAAGTATTGATTAAAGAGCTGCAAAGTTTAGGTATGGACGTTAAAATGATGTCTAGCGACGATACAGAAATTGAAATGCGTGATACAGAAGATGATGATGATCATCAATCAGCAGATAAATTGAATGTCGAAGTTGAGACAACTAAGGAATAATTGGGATAACCTGTAGACTAAAAGGGAGGTAGGCCCCTTGATAGATGTAAATAACTTTGAATATATGAAGATTGGACTTGCTTCACCTGACAAGATTCGTTCTTGGTCATACGGTGAAGTTAAGAAACCAGAAACTATTAACTATCGTACGTTAAAGCCTGAAAAAGATGGCTTGTTCTGTGAGCGTATTTTCGGACCACAAAAGGACTGGGAATGTCATTGCGGAAAATACAAACGTGTACGTTATAAAGGTGTAGTTTGTGATCGATGTGGCGTTGAAGTAACGCGTGCAAAAGTACGTCGTGAACGTATGGGTCATATTGAATTAGCTGCTCCTGTATCTCATATTTGGTATTTCAAAGGTATCCCGAGCCGCATGGGACTTGTCTTAGACATGTCCCCTCGCGCGCTTGAAGAAGTAATTTATTTCGCTTCTTATGTTGTAACAGAAAGTGGAGATACACCACTTGATAAGAAGCAATTACTTTCTGAAAAAGAATACCGTGCATATCGTGATCGATATGGTAGCACATTCCAAGCTGCTATGGGTGCAGAAGCGATTAAAAAGCTACTACAAGACATCGATTTAGATAAAGAAGTAGACTTCTTAAAAGAAGAATTAAAAACAGCACAAGGACAACGCCGTACTCGTGCTATTAAACGTCTAGAAGTATTAGAAGCATTCCGTAACTCTGGAAATGAACCATCTTGGATGATCTTAGATGTTCTACCAGTAATACCACCAGAACTACGCCCAATGGTACAGTTAGATGGTGGACGTTTTGCTACTTCTGACTTAAACGACTTATATCGTCGTGTAATTAACCGTAACAACCGTTTAAAACGTCTATTGGACCTAGGTGCTCCAAGCATCATCGTTCAAAACGAAAAACGTATGTTACAAGAAGCTGTAGACGCATTAATCGATAATGGTCGTCGTGGCCGTCCGGTTACTGGACCAGGTAACCGCCCATTAAAATCACTATCTCACATGCTTAAAGGTAAACAAGGACGTTTCCGTCAAAACTTATTAGGTAAACGTGTTGACTACTCTGGCCGTTCTGTAATCGTTGTAGGACCGAACTTAAAGATGTACCAGTGTGGATTACCGAAAGAAATGGCGCTTGAACTGTTCAAACCTTTCGTTATGAAAGAGTTAGTTGGAAAAGGCTTAGCACACAATATTAAGAGTGCGAAACGTAAAATTGAGCGTGTACACCCTGAAGTTTGGGACGTTTTAGAATCTGTGATTAAAGAGCATCCAGTACTTCTAAACCGCGCACCAACACTTCACCGTCTTGGTATCCAGGCGTTTGAACCTACATTAGTAGAAGGTCGCGCGATTCGTCTTCATCCACTTGTATGTACTGCATACAACGCGGACTTTGACGGTGACCAAATGGCGGTTCACGTTCCGTTATCATCAGAGGCACAAGCAGAAGCTCGTATTCTTATGTTAGCGGCACAAAACATCTTGAATCCAAAAGACGGAAAACCAGTTGTTACTCCATCTCAGGATATGGTATTAGGTAACTACTACTTAACACTTGAGCGTGAAGGCGCAATCGGTGAAGGTATGGTCTTCAAAGATGCAAACGAAGCAATACTTGCATACCAAAATGGATATGTACATCTGCACACACGTGTTGCAGTTGCTGCAAGTTCAGTAAATAACGTAACGTTTACTGAAGAGCAAAAGGGTAAGCTTCTATTAACAACAGTTGGTAAATTAATATTTAACGAAATCTTACCAGAGTCGTTCCCTTATATTAATGAACCGACAAACTCAAACCTTGAAAAAGAAACACCAGCGGAATATTTCGTTGAAAAAGGTGCGAACATTAAAGAAATTATTGCTAGTCGCGAAGAAGTGGCACCATTTAGCAAGAAGATCCTTGGTAACATCATTGCGGAAGTATTCAAACGTTTCCAAATTACGGAAACATCTCGCATGCTTGACCGTATGAAAAACTTAGGATTTAAGTACTCTACAAAGGCTGGTATTACAGTTGGGGTATCTGACATTCTTGTATTAGGTGAAAAAGATGAAATTCTCCATGAAGCACAAGCAAAAGTAGATAATGTAATTAAACAATTCCGTCGCGGTTTAATCACGGAAGAAGAACGTTACGATCGCGTTATCTCTATTTGGAGTAATGCAAAAGATGTTATCCAAGGAAAACTGATGAAATCCTTGAATAAACGCAACCCAATCTTCATGATGAGTGATTCCGGTGCCCGTGGTAACGCATCGAACTTTACTCAGCTTGCTGGTATGCGTGGTCTGATGGCCAATCCATCTGGTCGTATTATCGAACTTCCAATTAAATCAAGTTTCCGTGAAGGTTTAACAGTACTTGAGTACTTCATCTCTACGCATGGTGCGCGTAAAGGTCTTGCCGATACAGCACTTAAAACTGCCGATTCTGGTTACTTAACGCGTCGTCTTGTAGACGTTGCACAAGATGTAATTGTCCGTGAAGATGATTGTGGAACAGATCGTGGTCTATTAATTGGTGCGATTAAAGAGGGTAATGAAGTAATTGAGTCATTATATGATCGTCTTGTTGGACGTTTTGCAAGAAAAACTGTAAAACATCCTGAAACAGGTGAAGTATTAGTTAGTGAAAACCAATTAATTACTGAAGATATCGCTCATATCGTTGAAAATTCGGGTGTTGAAACTGTAAACATTCGTTCAGCGTTCACGTGTAACACTCGCCACGGTGTATGTAAGAAGTGTTACGGTCGTAACTTAGCAACTGGTACAGACGTAGAAGTAGGAGAAGCGGTAGGTATTATCGCAGCTCAATCTATCGGTGAGCCAGGTACACAGTTAACGATGCGTACATTCCATACAGGTGGGGTTGCCGGAGATGATATCACTCAAGGTTTACCTCGTATCCAAGAGATCTTCGAAGCTCGTAATCCGAAAGGTCAGGCAGTTATCAGTGAAATCGACGGTGTTATCGCAGCGATCAACGATGTTAAAGATCGCCAAGAAGTAGTTGTACAGGGTGAAGTTGAAGCTCGTACGTATGCTATTCCTTACGGTGCTCGTCTGAAAGTAACTCCAGGACAGCCAATTAGCCACGGTAAAGAGTTAACAGAAGGTTCTATTGATCCGAAAGAATTACTAAAAGTAACGGACATTACAGCAGTGCAAGAATACTTATTACGTGAAGTTCAAAAAGTATACCGTATGCAAGGGGTAGAAATTGGTGACAAACACGTAGAAGTAATGGTACGCCAAATGCTACGTAAAGTTCGTGTAAGTGATGCAGGTGAAACAGATGTATTACCAGGAACATTACTAGATATCCATCAGTTTACTGATGCGAATGCGAAGGTGTTACTGAAAGGTAAACAACCAGCGACAGCTAGACCTGTTCTACTTGGTATTACAAAAGCTTCACTTGAAACAGATTCGTTCTTATCTGCAGCTTCGTTCCAAGAAACAACTCGTGTTTTAACGGATGCAGCAATTAAAGGTAAACGCGATGAGCTTCTAGGATTGAAAGAGAATGTTATTATCGGTAAGCTTGTTCCTGCTGGAACAGGTATGAATCGTTATCGTAAAGTGGATCTTGTAAAAACAACACAAGATAACATGAATGTAGAAAACGATGAAGTTTATGTGGAACAGTAAAATTTTCCGTCGTAAATTTTGTATAAAAACAGCTAATCCTAGTTGACATTGTATGAGTCAAAATGTTACTATAATCAAGGTTGCTCCTGAACGATGCTTTGGAGGATATTTATATGTCTTATCAAAAAGTGTCAAATGCTGAAAATGTAGTCGTTGGTCATAAACGAACATTGGAAGCAATCAAAAATGGTATAGTTAAAGAAGTTGTTATTGCAGAAGATGCTGATGTGCGGTTAACCCATGTTATCATTCGCACTGCTTTGCAACATAACATACCCATAACAAAAGTTGAATCAGTTCGTAAGCTTGGAAAAGTTTCGGGGATTCAAGTGGGAGCTTCAGCAATAGGAATAATAAGTTAAAACTGTTTTTGTGAGGAGAGAGCATTTGCTCTTCCTTGCAAAAACTTTGTTTTCAACTAATAATGAACCACCTGGATATGTGGTCATACAAACATGCGAAGGGAGGATAATCAAATGCCTACTATTAACCAATTAGTGAGAAATGGTCGTACTGATAAAGTATGGAAATCTAAATCACCTGCGTTAAACAAAGGTTTTAACTCTTTAAAGAAAAAATCAACTGATATCTCTGCACCTCAAAAACGTGGTGTATGTACTCGTGTTGGTACAATGACTCCAAAGAAACCTAACTCAGCGTTACGTAAATACGCTCGTGTACGTTTAACAAACGGGATTGAAGTTACAGCTTACATCCCAGGTATCGGTCATAACTTACAAGAGCATAGCGTAGTATTAATTCGCGGTGGTCGAGTAAAGGATTTACCAGGGGTACGTTACCACATCGTTCGTGGAGCGCTTGATACAGCTGGTGTTGACAAACGTATGCAAGGACGTTCTAAATATGGTACTAAGCGACCAAAACCTGCTAAAAAATAATAAACTTATAATGAAAGGAGGAACTCAATATGCCTCGTAAAGGACCTGTTGCGAAACGTGACGTGTTACCAGATCCAATGTACAATTCTAAGCTAGTAACACGCCTTATCAACAAAATGATGGTTGACGGTAAAAAAGGTAAATCTCAAACAATTCTTTATAACGCTTTCGATATCGTTCGTGAACGTTCAGATAAAGAACCAATGGAAGTATTCGAGCAAGCTCTTAAGAACATCATGCCTGTTCTTGAAGTACGCGCTCGTCGTGTTGGTGGTGCTAACTACCAAGTTCCAGTTGAGGTTCGTCCAGAACGCCGTACAACTTTAGGTCTTCGCTGGTTAGTAAACTATGCTCGTCTTCGTGGTGAAAAAACTATGGAAGAGCGTCTAGCTTACGAAATCTTAGATGCAGCTAACAACGCTGGTGCATCTGTTAAGAAACGTGAAGACACTCATAAAATGGCAGAAGCTAACAAAGCATTTGCTCATTACCGTTGGTAGGATTCAACGTAAAATAAATGTAAGCATAAACCGCTTTATTTGTCGCTTATGGAAGTGTGGAGAGGGAGAATGCCTCTCCCTTTCGTTGGGCGCTCGTTTTACATAATGAGGGTACTGGACACTGGCATATGTAACAATATAAAGTGGCTTTTTTGCTACTTAAAATAAAAAATCCAATCCATATATGGAAGGAGCAAGACACCAAATGACAAGAGAGTTCTCTTTAGAAAACACTCGTAATATTGGTATCATGGCTCACATCGATGCTGGTAAAACAACAGCAACTGAGCGTATTCTGTATTACACAGGACGTATTCATAAAATCGGTGAAACTCATGAAGGTGCATCTCAGATGGACTGGATGGAGCAAGAGCAAGAGCGTGGTATCACAATTACTTCTGCTGCAACTACAGCTCAATGGAAAGGTCACCGTGTAAACATCATTGATACTCCAGGACACGTAGACTTCACAGTAGAAGTAGAACGTTCTTTACGCGTACTTGATGGTGCGGTAGCAGTACTTGATGCACAATCTGGTGTAGAACCACAAACAGAAACTGTTTGGCGTCAGGCTACTACTTACGGTGTACCTCGTATCGTATTCGTTAACAAAATGGATAAGATCGGTGCAGATTTCTTATACTCTGTAGGAACAATCCACGATCGTTTACAAGCAAACGCACATCCAATTCAGTTACCAATCGGTGCTGAAGATGAGTTCAATGGTATCATTGATCTTGTTGAAGAGTGTGCTTACATGTACGGTAACGATTTAGGAACAGACATCGAGCGTGTCGAAATTCCTGAAGAGCACAAAGAACTAGCTGAAGAATACCGTGGAAAGCTTATTGAAGCGGTAGCTGAGCTTGATGAAGAAATGATGATGAAGTACCTAGAAGGTGAAGAAATCACTGTAGAAGAGCTTAAAGCTGGTATCCGTAAGGCTACAACTTCTGTAGAATTCTTCCCAGTAATCTGTGGTTCTGCATTCAAAAACAAAGGTGTTCAAATCCTGTTAGACGCAGTTATCGACTACCTACCATCTCCATTAGATGTACCTGCTATTAAAGGTACTCTTCCGGATACAGATGAAGAAGTAGAACGTAAGTCTAGCGATGAAGAACCATTCGCAGCTCTAGCATTCAAAATCATGACTGACCCTTATGTTGGTAAGTTAACGTTCTTCCGTGTGTACTCTGGTGTGTTAAACTCTGGATCATACGTGAAAAACTCAACTAAAGGTAAGCGTGAGCGTGTAGGACGTATCCTACAAATGCACGCTAACAGCCGTGAAGAGATTTCAACAGTTTACGCTGGTGATATCGCTGCTGCTGTAGGTTTAAAAGATACTACTACTGGTGATACTCTTTGTGACGAGAAGAGTCTTGTTATCCTTGAGTCTATGGAATTCCCAGAGCCAGTTATCTCTGTAGCTATCGAACCAAAATCTAAAGCTGACCAAGATAAAATGGGTACAGCATTATCTAAGCTTTCTGAAGAAGATCCAACATTCCGTGCTCACACTGACCAAGAAACTGGCCAAACTATCATCGCTGGTATGGGTGAACTTCACCTTGATATCATCGTTGACCGTATGCGCCGTGAATTCAAAGTCGAAGCAAACGTTGGTGCTCCTCAGGTAGCATACCGTGAAACTTTCCGCGCTGCTGCGAAAGTTGAAGGTAAGTTTGCTCGTCAATCTGGTGGACGTGGACAATTCGGTCACGTTTGGATTGAGTTTGCACCTAACGAAGAAGGTAAAGGATTTGAATTCGAAAACAAAATCGTCGGCGGTGTAGTTCCACGTGAATATATCCCAGCTGTTGGAGCGGGTCTTGAAGACTCACTTAAAAATGGTGTACTAGCTGGTTACCCACTAGTTGACATTAAAGCAGCATTAGTTGACGGTTCTTACCATGATGTCGATTCATCTGAGATGGCGTTCAAAATCGCTGCATCTATGGCACTTAAAGCTGCGGTTTCTAAATGTAACCCAGTAATTCTTGAGCCAATGATGAAAGTTGAAGTTGTAATCCCTGAAGAATACATGGGAGACATCATGGGTGACGTAACATCTCGTCGTGGACGTGTAGAAGGTATGGAAGCTCGCGGTAACGCACAAGTTGTTCGCGCTATGGTTCCGCTTTCTGAAATGTTCGGTTATGCGACAGCATTACGTTCTAACACTCAAGGACGCGGAACATTCTCAATGACATTTGATCATTATGAAGAAGTACCGAAGTCTGTTTCAGAAGAAATTATTAAAAAAAATAAAGGCGAATAATTGATTTTTATCAATTGTTCGAGTATAACTACTTATGTAAGCTTAGAAAGTGGGACGTAAGTTTCGCTTTCTAGTCTAAATATAAAATAACCTATATAAACTAAGGAGGAATTTAGAATGGCTAAAGCTAAATTCGAACGTTCTAAACCCCATGTTAACATCGGTACAATCGGCCACGTTGACCATGGTAAAACTACATTAACTGCTGCGATCACTACAGTTCTTGCAAAAGCTGGTGGTGCTGAAGCACGCGGATACGATCAAATCGACGCTGCTCCAGAAGAAAGAGAGCGCGGAATCACAATCTCAACTGCACACGTTGAGTACGAAACTGAAACTCGTCACTATGCACACGTTGACTGCCCAGGTCACGCTGACTATGTTAAAAACATGATCACTGGTGCTGCTCAAATGGACGGCGGTATCTTAGTAGTATCTGCTGCTGATGGCCCAATGCCTCAAACACGTGAGCACATCCTTCTTTCTCGTCAAGTAGGTGTTCCTTACATCGTTGTATTCTTAAACAAATGCGACATGGTTGACGACGAAGAATTATTAGAATTAGTAGAAATGGAAGTTCGTGACCTATTATCTGAATACGGATTCCCAGGCGACGACATTCCTGTAATCAAAGGTTCTGCTCTTAAAGCTCTTCAAGGAGAAGCTGATTGGGAAGCAAAAATCATTGAATTAATGACTGAAGTTGATGCTTACATCCCAACTCCAGAACGTGAAACTGACAAACCATTCTTAATGCCTATCGAGGATGTATTCTCTATCACAGGTCGTGGTACAGTTGCAACTGGTCGTGTAGAGCGCGGAATCGTTAAAGTTGGTGACGTAGTAGAAATCATCGGTCTTGCTGAAGAGAATGCTTCTACAACTGTAACTGGTGTAGAAATGTTCCGTAAACTTCTTGACCAAGCTCAAGCTGGAGACAACATCGGTGCTCTTCTTCGTGGGGTTGCTCGTGAAGACATCCAACGTGGACAAGTTCTTGCTAAAACTGGCTCTGTAAAAGCACACGCTAAATTCAAAGCTGAAGTTTTCGTATTATCTAAAGAAGAAGGTGGACGTCACACTCCATTCTTCGCTAACTACCGTCCTCAGTTCTACTTCCGTACAACTGACGTAACTGGTATCATCCAATTACCAGAAGGTACTGAAATGGTAATGCCTGGTGACAACATCGAAATGACTATCGAACTTATCGCTCCAATCGCTATCGAAGAGGGAACTAAATTCTCTATTCGTGAAGGTGGACGTACAGTAGGTTACGGTGTAGTTGCTACTATCGTTGAGTAATCTTAACTGATATAAAAACCCCCCAAGGGATTTCCCCTTGGGGGGTTTTGTTTGTGTTTATATAATGAATTGGATGATATCTTTATGTTTTGACGAGTTTCTTCTATAGTATATAAAAACATTAAAACGAAACCCAAAAACTGTAAAATGAATTCTAGTAGATGAAAACTTGAAATTCTTTAAAGTGCCATGTATAATAGCAAAAGTAGAGAAAAGCAGATGCAAACAAAAAGATGCTTGCATCTAGACTAATAACATTGTATAATAGACAATGTTGGTCTTTGACTGCGATGAAGTGGAAGGTTGCTGACACACCCGGCCGCTTTGCCATGGCATGGTGTGGGGAAATTTCCATGGAGAAGGTCTATTTTAGAAATAGGCGAACGAAGGAGGGAAAATAATGGCAAAAGAAAAAATTCGTATCCGTTTAAAAGCTTATGATCACCGTATTCTTGATCAATCAGCTGAGAAAATTGTAGAAACAGCTAAGCGTTCTGGGGCAACAGTTTCTGGTCCGATCCCATTACCAACTGAGAAGACTATTTACACAATTCTTCGTGCTGTTCATAAGTACAAAGATTCTCGTGAGCAATTCGAAATGCGCACACACAAACGTTTAATCGATATCGTGAGTCCTACTCCACAAACAGTAGATTCATTAATGCGTTTAGACTTACCGTCTGGTGTAGATATCGAAATTAAACTATAAATTATATAACTTAAAAATGTAGGAGGTGTAACTCATGACCAAAGGAATCTTAGGAAGAAAGATCGGTATGACTCAAGTATTTGCTGAGAACGGTGAGTTAATCCCAGTAACAGTTATCGCTGCTAATCCAAACGTTGTTCTTCAAAAGAAAACAACTGAAACTGATGGCTACAATGCAATCCAGTTAGGATTTGAAGATAAACGTGAAAAGTTAACTAACAAACCTGAACAAGGCCACACTGCTAAAGCATCTACAACTCCTAAGCGCTTCATTCGCGAAATCCGCGATGCAGACGTGGACGGATTAGAGGTTGGTCAAGAGGTAAAAGTTGAAGTTTTCGCTGCAGGTGAAATCGTTGACGTAACAGGAATTTCTAAAGGTAAAGGTTTCCAAGGTGTTATCAAACGCCACGGACAATCTCGCGGACCTATGTCTCATGGTTCTCGCTATCACCGTCGTCCAGGTTCAATGGGCCCAGTTGCTCCGAACCGTGTATTCAAAGGCAAAAAACTTGCTGGACGTATGGGTGGAGACCAAGTTACTATCCAAAACTTAGAAATCGTTCAAGTTGACACTGAGCGCAACTTATTACTAGTAAAAGGTAACGTTCCAGGTGCTAAGAAATCTCTTGTAGTTGTTCAAGGCGCTGTGAAGGTTAGCAAATAATTCACAATAGGAAGGAGGAATTCCAATGCCAAAAGTTACTGTATATAACCAAACTGGTTCACAGGTTGGTGAAATCGAATTAGCTGAAGCTATTTTCGGTATCGAACCAAATGAAGCTGTACTTTTCGAAGCTGTAATGATGCAACGTGCATCTTTACGTCAAGGTACACACAAAGTAAAAACTCGTTCTGAAGTTCGCGGTGGTGGTCGTAAACCATGGCGTCAAAAAGGAACTGGACGTGCTCGTCAAGGGTCTATCCGTTCTCCTCAATGGCGTGGTGGTGGTACGGTATTCGGACCTACACCAAGAAGCTATGCGTACAAACTTCCTAAGAAGGTTCGTCGTTTAGCAATTAAATCTGCATTAGCTACTAAAGTAGTTGAGAACAACATTGTAGTTCTTGAAGACCTAGTATTAAATGCACCAAAAACAAAAGACATGCTAGCAGTACTTAAAGGATTAACTGTTGAGAAGAAAGCTCTTATCGTAACTGCTGATGCAAACGAATCTGTAGAGTTATCTGCTCGCAATATCCCTGGAGTAACAGTAATCACTGCTGATGGCGTAAACGTTTTAGACGTGCTTCATCATGATAAGCTAATCATGACAAAAGCGGCAGTGGAAAAAGTAGAGGAGGTGCTTGCATAATGAGAGATCCTCGTGATATCATTAAGCGCCCAGTTATCACTGAACGTTCTATGGAAATGATGGCTGAAAAAAAATACACGTTCGATGTGGACGTTAAATCTAATAAAACAGAAGTTAAAGATGCTCTTGAAGCGATCTTTGGTGTTAAAGTAGAAAAAGTGAACATCATGAACTACAAGCCGAAAGCAAAACGCGTTGGTCGTCACGCTGGTTTTACTAGCCGTCGTCGTAAAGCAATCGTTAAGCTAACTGCTGACAGCAAAGAAATCGAAATCTTCCAAGGCGTTTAATTCTTACTAAAGAAGGAGGGAAATTGAGATGGGAATTAAAAAGTATAATCCAACTACTAACGGTCGTCGTAATATGACTACGAATGATTTCGCTGAAATCACGACTGACAGACCCGAAAAGTCTTTACTTGCTCCTTTAAGCAAGAAGGCTGGTCGTAATAACCAAGGTAAAATTACTGTACGTCATCAAGGTGGCGGACATAAGCGTCAATACCGTATCATCGACTTTAAGCGTAACAAAGATGGAATTCCAGGACGCGTTGCTACGATCGAATACGATCCAAACCGCTCTGCGAATATCGCATTAATTAACTACGTTGACGGTGAAAAACGTTACATTCTTGCTCCTAAATCATTAGAAGTAGGTATGGAAGTTATGTCTGGCCCAGAAGCTGACATCAAAATCGGTAACGCATTACCATTAATCAACATTCCAGTAGGTACTGTTGTTCATAACATCGAGCTTAAGCCTGGTCGTGGCGGACAATTAGTTCGTTCTGCTGGTACATCTGCTCAAGTACTTGGTAAAGAAGGTAAATACGTACTTGTACGTTTAACTTCTGGTGAAGTACGTCTTGTATTATCTGCTTGTCGCGCTTCAATCGGTCAAGTAGGTAACGAACAACATGAACTTATCAAAATCGGTAAAGCAGGTCGCTCTCGCTGGTTAGGTAAACGCCCAACAGTTCGTGGTTCTGTAATGAACCCGGTTGATCACCCACACGGTGGTGGTGAAGGTCGTTCTCCAATCGGACGTAAGTCTCCAATGTCTCCATGGGGTAAACCAACTCTTGGATTCAAGACTCGTAAGAAAAACAAAGCGTCTGACAAATTTATCGTTCGTCGTCGTAAAAAATAATGGGATTGTAGTACGGTTCATTTCTAGAACCGTACGCCAATCACGAAGGGAGGCACCAAAATGGCTCGTAGCTTAAAAAAAGGACCATTTGTCGATGATCACTTAATGAGCAAAATGGAAAAATTAGTTGCATCTGAGCAAAAACAAGTTGTTAAAACTTGGTCTCGCCGTTCAACAATCTTCCCTCAGTTCATCGGACACACAATCGCTGTATATGATGGTCGTAAACACGTACCTGTGTACATCACTGAGGATATGGTTGGCCATAAGTTAGGTGAATTCGCACCAACTCGTACGTATAAAGGTCACCTTGCTGACGATAAGAAAACTAGAAGATAATGAGAGGAGGCACTTCAATGCAAGCTAAAGCAGTAGCGAGAACAGTTCGTATTGCTCCTCGTAAAGTTCGTTTAGTAGTAGACTTAATCCGAGGTAAGCAAGTGGGTGAAGCGATTGCTATCCTTAACCACACACCAAAAACTGCTTCTCCAGTTGTAGAAAAAGTTTTAAAATCTGCAATCGCAAATGCAGAGCACAATTATGAGATGGATATTAACAACCTAGTTGTTGAAAAAGTCTTCGTTGACGAAGGTCCAACGTTGAAACGTTTCCGTCCACGTGCAATGGGTCGTGCAAGCCAAATTAACAAACGCACAAGCCACATCACAGTTGTGGTATCAGAAAAGAAGGAGGGATAATCGATGGGTCAAAAGGTTAATCCAATTGGTCTTCGTGTCGGTGTTATCCGTGACTGGGAATCTCGTTGGTTCGCTGAGAAAGATTACGCTACATTATTACATGAAGACATC
>NZ_JAKUFY010000068.1:0-28978 GCF_022663675.1 Bacillus cereus group sp. BfR-BA-01355 | reverse complement strand
AGCACCATTGTGATGATGATTGGAAGTTCAATCGAAATAAGTGTCGTTGTAACTGTTTCTTTATTTGTTGCCATTGTAAAAAGAAACATTGGTAAGATTTTCAGTACCAACTTAAAGGCAAAGAACATGCCTTTCGGACTGATAAATACTAGATTATAGTAATTAAAAAGCTGACTAATTATTGTCAGCTTTTTAATTACTTTACATACACACAGGCTTCATTTGCTGTTACATAGTATGCTTTACCTTTGCTATTATTATGCACTTTATTTCTCACCAAATTATTCTTTTGTATAGTAATACTTTAATCCTTTAGCATCTAACCACGCTGTTGCTTTATCTAGCTCGCTACCTTGACGATAATCTGACTCGAAATAAACAAGCCCCTGACGATCTCCGCGGGAAACAATTTTTGAAGTGTATCCAAGCTTATCCATCATTTGAATCATTTCAGGAATTAAATTTACACCAAATTCATAAGTAACCACCCTATTATGTTTGTTCACGATAATCTCCACTCCTTCTTCTTTATACGATTTATTTGTAAACCAATCTAACGACTTGCTTCCAATTAATTCATTCAAATCACACTTTCCAATACCAGGTACATTTCCTGTTTCAGTGTATTGCCAGATATCACATGGATAAGCTGGTCTATTCCCGCCATATCGAGGAATCCATACGAAATCACATTTCACATTTACCATACCAAAAGGTGCATACATATGATGACCAACATATAAACCAACTTTCTTAGCACCTAATCGACGTAATTCATCGATAAAAGCCTGTGTACCTGCTCGCATATCATCCATTGTTTTCACTTCTACATCAGCCACCCAGACTGTTGCGCTCTTATCTCCGCGATTCCAGAAGTCGCGAGCTTCTACACATGCGTCATTCTCAGAAACGAAACGACAGAATGCATAGTTACCAAAAGGAATACCATGTTGCTTCATGGATTGTACATATCCCTTATATAATGGATCTACATAGTTCGAACCATCTTGTACACGAGCAATGATGAAATCAATGTATTGTTTTGCCACAGGCCAGTTAATATCACCATTCCATTTTGAAATATCTACAATGTGTCCCATTATTGAACATCTCCTTTTTTCTTTTCTTGTTTTTGTTTGCCACCTAAAATTTCAACTGCATTTGTTAATGGTTGCGGGAGTGGGATACCCATTCGTCCAGCATTTTCTAAAAGTGAAAGCAATTCATTCCCCATGAAAAAGAAGATTGTTGCTTCACGAATTGCATTGTTACTTCCAAGTACTGTATCGAGCTGGGCGGCCGCACCGACCAAAATAAAAAGCACCACCTTTTTGGCGATGCCTTTGAAACCAACTTTACTTTTTAACTCTCCGTTATAACCTGCTGCAATCATGCCAGTTAAATAATCAATAACTGCCATCGTCACTAAGACTTTCAATGTTGCATCCCATCCTCCCAAGAAATACCCACAAAAGCCACCAAACGTAGCTATAAATGTTTTCAATAATACATCAATACGATTCATCTTTCCCTCTCCTTTTTAAGCTGCAAAGCAACTTAGGTCCATTCCAAATATCTCTGCAATATCTTCCTCACTTCTATCTTTTAGATAAGATTCAGTTGTAGAAATATCAGAATGGTTAGCAAGTGATTTTAGTTTTTCAAGCGGTACTCCTTGTACTTTCAAATTATCTAATCTACTATGGCGGAAACAGTGAGGATTCATTTTAAATTCCTTCCCTTCCTTTTCGTTCAGCATCTTAGCAAATATGTCGCACCAATAATTAAATACATTCTTGTTCAATCTTTTTCTCTCACCATTCTTATAAACACGCACAAACAAATCTGGAATAGTATCCTTACCTCGCTGATTTATATATAAACGAATGCATTTCTGCACCCGGTGATTGTAATATAATCTAAACTTCTTACCACGTTTTCCTCGTACCACATTTGTATAATATTGTTCTGTCAGCCCTTCTTTTTGAACCTGATATACCTCATTCTTTCTAGCTGCACTGTAATAAGAAAGTGCTAAATACGTTGCTAGCATATATTTTTCTTGTTCAAGTAATTCATCGATTAGCCAATTGATCTAGTCCTCAGTAATAAATGTAATTTTTCTAATTGGATTCTTAGGTAAACCACTTACCCGTGAACCTACATTAAATTCATAATCATAGTCATCATCATCCGCACAAAATTCTAATGCGGATCTTAACGCACTCATTAATCCATTTACACGAGCATTAGACATTTCCATCTCCTGAAAAATAATAGATAAATTTCGAATGTCTTTACGTGTTAGATCAATAAGGTTTTTATTTTCGAAGTGTTGATGTATTAGAAACAAAATAATTCGCAAATCCCAACCATATTGTTTTAAAGTGCTTGCCGCTTTCCCTTGCGATTTCTTTTCAATGAGAAAATCTTTGACTAGGTTTTTGTTTTCTTGGCTAACATACTTTTCATAAATTGCTTGTTCTACTATTCGTTTCACACTGATCATCTCCTCAAAATAAAAAGAGAAGCGAAATCGCTTCTCTTGATTTGTGAATTGAGTTTGATTAAACCTACATTGTATTTTTCCAACATATACTCAGTCTTTAATCCAAATTCCTAAATCCCAGTCAGCTTCAATATTTCTTTTAAAATTACTAAGTGCAATTGCTATGCCAACACTAGTTAAGCTACAATTAGGAATACTTGTTTTCTTCATCTGTCCTAAAATCATATGCAAATGAGGTGCTACATTTTTCAAATTCTTTTTAAACAATAAATCTTCATTATCATGAAAAATGGGCACTAAGTTAGGATAGTATCTTTTAAGAAGATTCACAAAATTAACTTCCCCAACACTAATGGATACACATCCTGCATATTGCAAATGTTGATAGAAAAACTCTTCTTCAGGAACAACCCTTGCAAATTTTTTTATCGCCAAATTTAACTGTTCAATATAAAAGGCGTTATCCAATTTAACATAACGTAAAATAAAAATAACCGTGAGTATATTAATTTGTTTTAACGTCAACTTAGGTAAAATTTCTAACGCTTCATTGTAAACTATCTTTACTAATGTTTCTTCTTTAGTTTCAGTTCTTTCAATTAACATATCTACTAATAAATGCGCAATCTCTTTATCACCACGTCTTGCATGATTTTTTTGGGCTTCATATATTATAAAGCGTAAATCAGCATCCTCTGTTTTTTTCAATGCTTCAGGATTTTTCGATATTAATCGTTTTAAATACTCATTAATTATTTCTTCTGCACGTTCATTAATGATTTTTTCAACAGTTTGACCTAAATCATAGAAGTTACTTTTAAAAACATCCATAGCAACTTCTTTTACATCAGTATAACTAAGGCCATTATGCTGTATTGTAACATTTTGAGCTTGTATATTTGTTGAATCGTCTCCTGCATGTATTTCTTTTTTGTTCCCAATCATTTTTCATCACCAATCGTAACGTTAACATCTTTACCACCTTGAATATTATTAGAATTATTTCCTGAAGTAATGGTTTGACTTGGCTTACTTTCATCTTTCTTTTTCTTTATAAAACTCCCAATTATGCCGGCTAGTATAGTCAATACCACTCCGCCAATCCCACTAAACACTTTATTATCTGCGATCCAATCCAACATAATTCTTCCCCCTTTATGAAATATTTGTAATCAATATACATATTAGGGATTGATTTAGTTGTTGTCTATGCTTGTTCGTATCTAATAAGTGGATATTTATCATTTAGTCCTCTTTCCGTTCCACACCTGTTGCATTTATGAATATATTCAATATGGTCTTCAAACATTTTCATATTATTGGTTACTACCATGTCCCCTCGCTTACAAGAATCGCATACATATTTAACACCAACTGGCTTAACTGCAAATTTCTGTTCCATCATTCACTTCCTCCTCACAAAATAAAACCATAAAATTTTTTATTCTGTACAAAAGTCCTATTTTATACAAAATAAAAAAGCCTGCTTATGCACGCTTGATTTGTAATAACTAAATTAGAAAGCTGATCGCAATATGAATGATATTTCCATTTTGAACACCATTCAAGAAAATTCCACCATCACTTTTAACTGTAACTTCACAAACTGTTGGTCCATTGCCATATGCAAGTGCTGGGAAAGCAATACTTTGTACAGGGCGAAATCCAGCCGGAAGGGTTGCAAATACTGTTGTATTTGCCAGATATTTAACTGATCCAATGACAGATATTTGTTCCCCACTTCTTTTGTACTTCAAAATTCTATCAGGAACATTCTCTACCCCAGTTATAGGAAGGTTAATCCAACCTGTATCATTTGCTTGTCTAATTGTTCCATCTGTTCGAAATTCTACTCTTTTGGACCAATCCCAAGTATCCCCCTGTTCCTTTGTAGAAGGAGCAAAAATCAGCTCTCCCTGCGCCCCTTTGTGAATGACTGTCTTATAAGAACGACTACCTAATACAATTGCATTATCGCTCTTAAATTCAAGTAATCCATTTATGATGTCGCCAGCTTTTTTTAGAAGATTATCAGCAAAAACACTGAATACCCCAGTAGGTGATTTATCAAGCAACACTTTATTATTTTTCCAGTCTTTTAAATAGAATTGACCATCCGAGGCTCCTACAAGACCGATATCTAATAACTTATCCTCACTATTGAATCCAACCCCGATATTGGAACCAGGCGTTGGTCTCATTGTTAGATAACCTGTCATTATCCCGCCTGATCGCTTTACAACATCCATTTTATCAACCGCTTGCTGCAAAGCATCTATCTGTTTCTTGAGCTTATCGAACTCTGAAATATAGTTTTCTATTTTAATATTTCCTTCTTTTACATCCCGTCTTAATGTAATCCGAATGTCTGGTGTACTCATTCGTTCTGTACTTTTTTCCATAACAAAATAAGCTGTCCAATCATCCGATGTGGAAACAGCTTGCGAGGACAATGTGTATGAAAATATACCATTCTTTGCATCAACTATTTGAGCATCATCTCGAACAAACAGTCCGACTTGATTAATCGCTTCGTACTTCACTGCATACCCTGTTAAATCAACAATTTGCCCCTTTTCTCTTACATATACAGTAATCTTCAAGCCGTTTTTATCATTTTGTCTCGAACGAATTGTTTTGGTAAACACAGGATCTGCTAAATCTATAATAATTTCCTCATTTCGCATGACTACACCTCTCTCTAACTATTCCTTTTCACGCGTCTAGGCGGTCTTCTTTGACGTTTTACTTTGTTCCTGTGTTTTATATTTCCTTTAGGCTTTATTGGCTCTAATTCTTCGATTCTAGCATCTGTTTGGGCTACATACTCCTGAAATGCTTTAACAGTCTGCGCAATCATCCCATATAAGCCAACACCATTTTCTTTTGATTCATCCGGAAGCACAACTCCATAATGAGTCGTAATATCATTTGTTGTAAGGATTGGATCTCCTTCTTTACGTTTCATACGCATATCATACAACTCGGCTACTTCTGTCTTAAGGTTGTACTGTTTAATTTCCCAGCCCATTACCTTCTCTAACGCATCAAATTTAATATCACGTATATTTGTTTTATATTTCTTTTTAGAAGATACTTTAAAATCTGCTGCTAAAACACCGTTGAAATAAGTTCCCCCAGCACTTTTCACTTGCACATAGGTACTTTCATAATTTCTGTTGTTCCGTAATAAGATGTTCTGAAATACGATGTCACTATCTCCACCAGATGTCAACTTCAAATCAACAACTCGATCTCCATTTTGGCGGAAATTAAACCCTTCTTTTGCAGTGAAATAAGCACCACCTGTTCTACTTTCCAGAAAAAGATTATTTTGACTTCTCAAAGAAGCATAGGATGCTTTTGACTCTAGTTCTAGGCTTTGATCCGCTTTTAGTTCCGCATGTCCATTTTGATTAAACGCAAGAGCCGCTGAAAAATAGACTCTTGTTGGATCACCATTTAGGTATCCATTTGATATTCCGATTCCTCCTGACTTGGGAGAACTTTCGAGTTGGTAAACTAACACTGCACCCTGCGTTGCTGTTATATCATTGTTGCCACCTAATACAATAGTGGGTTGCATGACATTACTTTGATTTATATAATAGCCCATGAAAATCCGAGTGATATACGATTCCATTAATCTAATGAATTGCTTGGAAATAGAAACATAATTGGAATCGTCAGAAGTTCTAAGAGTGGTTCCTGTTATTTCTCCGCCTCGAATCAAATTTCCATTCAATACTCCAGTAGTAATGAAATCCGCAACAATACGCCCATCTTTTGTCATTGCTATTTCATACGGACCATTTACCCCGTTTGATGAATAACCTAACCCGTTTATGTTCCACTGCCACACTTTTGAAGCTGTCATTTCATTTTTTGTATCCATGATTAGAATTCGGTCTGGATATACACGAACATTTCCACCAAATCCTGAATTGATTAGCTTTGTTGCATTTTCTTTCGCTGCATCAAGTAAAGACCCTGGCATATTTGATAAATCTTGTTGAATTTGATCTACTTTACCCGCCATGTCTGTAAAAGATTCTTTAAAATTACCAATGGTTACATTGATATATTCCTTTTTAATCGGATCATATTTATACGCAATGACTTTTGCTTGAATATCAATACCGTCTTCCTCATGTTTAACTGTAACAATATCGCCCATCCAGACACGCTGCAAAATTTTATATTCTTTATACTCCTCTGTTTGAGACAACTCTTGAAATTCAACCTTATATGTCGCTTTCGGTTGATCTACCATCTGGATATCAAACATAGCTTTAGCGGCTTGACGTAACCTTTTATATGCTTCTTCTACAGGTACTGCGTCTTCATCATTTGCATTTTTACCAATAGCTGCTTTTATATGATTAAATTCAATAACTCGTATTCTCGGATGTGGATACTTATTAATCAGTGGACTATCTACATATTTTTCTGGTAATAACAATCCGTCAAACCCTTGCGGCATAATTCTGGTAGTAGAGCTTTTCCAGTCCACACTTCCTTCATAGCCTAACAAATCTTTTTTATGTCTTATTACTACTCCACGATTAGCTCCTCGGCTTTTCAACATCTTAACATCGAAGTTGTCTCTTTTTAATTCCCCGCCCCATCGATTCACGAATGAGTTATCTTGGCTCGTATCCAACATTGCTTCCACTGGATTCTTTCGAACAATACGTGCGGTGGATATATTCGTTACGTCAGAATAAAAAGTAAAAGGATGCTTATATTGACAACCTGATGATAACCTAGCCATAGCCCCACTACCATTTGTGGGCTGTATAAATATATCTTCAATCAAGTTTTCCGTTAAATCATAAAAAATGTGATAACAAACCGCTTTGATTTCTCCCATACTCACTTTAGGAGTTACCACGCGAAATAACTGATCCCCATCAGGAGTAGGAACTTTTATGATGCTCATCCCGTCAATTTTCGTTCCATATGGAGCAAATAAAGGATAATTAAAATTAAAAACAAATAAACCGTTGAGTTCTTCCTCAACAGTTGCACTATAAATATGTTTATCTAAAACACCAATTCCATTATGCGTAAAATCTGTTTCATTTGGTTTATATAAAGTAATCATTATTTATATCTCCATCTTGGCTGAATTGAAATAAATTGAATAGCTCCTGACCACTCTATTTTATTTACTCCTATTTGAAATTCTGGAAAATCACCTATCATTTTATCATTCATTGGCACTGTACCACTGTATGCCTCTAATAATTCTGAATCTATTACAACAGAACCATTTACATCTTTAATCTGAAAAGAAACCTCATTAATGAAAATTCGAAATGTACCATTACCTGCAACGAACAACATTGGAGTTGATTCCATTGTACCCGGATTATAAATAGATCCAGGAGTACTCAACATTATGTTTGCATCTTCTGTATACTCAAACGGATCAAGCGTAAAGTCGACTTCAAACTCACCGTGTTCTTCAATTTCATTTGCAATATCACCTATTACAACATGTTTAATTTTTCGATACACATCATCATCTGTAAAATATAGTGTCTTGCCATTCATCAACCAAGCCTTCATGCGCCGAACTAGTGGCTTAATATTCTCTTCTTCAAGCATATTGAACTTTATTTTTAAAGGGACGTCTTTAAACGCCCCTTTTTTTGTAAGTGAACCATGTCTACCCGGCACTTCAATATGTTCTACTTCCTGTTCTGCTGTAGGAATAACAGGGCGTTCTACCATACATATTCCATAGTCACTTGCTAACTGATTATCGATGCCTATGTCTAGCAATTTAAGTCCTCCCAATTCCTATTTTTACATTACGGCCACGCTCAGCAAACCAATCATTTGCTTTTTCAAACATGCGATCAACATCACGTTCATTATTAATTGTGTTATAAAAATTAATTTCTACAGGACCACTATCAATTTGTTGAACAATCGGTTGAACTGCTCCTGTCGCTAATGCCGACAGATTAGAACCGATGTTATCTTGTTTGTTTATCCCATATAAATTCAACTTTTTAAAAGTATCATCAACCATGTTTGAAATATTATTAAGTGCGGATTGTAACCCATTACTTTTGTTTGTCTTTTGGTTTGGAGCATTATAAAAATCTCTAAAAATTTGCTCTCTGAAACCAGCTACTTTCTTACCTATCTCCAACCACTTTCCAGACTCTACAAATTCCTCTTCTAATATCTTTTGAAAAGGATCTCCACTCTCTAATACACTACGAATATAACGAGCAACAGGATTGTTTTCGCTCATACCGCTATTAACATCATAACCTTCAAGTTCTTTACCAACTGCTTTTAATGCATCTCTCATATCAACTGGTAAATGAGTAATCCAATCATTAAGATAATCTCCATCATATAAAATTGCTTCAAAATAACTCCGAAGAGGATTATTATTCATCATATCGTTTACAGTGGAGCTATTGAAAGTATTTAATGTGGTTTCTAATACCGAATATACTGAATTCGCTAAGTTTTTAGCTGCCGCAAGAACTGTTGACATTGATTGTTCCATACCAACAGCAAGCCCAGCACCAACTTGTTTACCAACCTGATCTCGCATTTTTCGAGAAGGGCTATGAATGTCGAAGAAGGAAGTAAAACCGTCAAGAATATCGTTACCAATAGATTTCACCTTATTTAACACTTTACCAGCCATACTACCTAGACCGTCTATCAATCCACTTATAATATCTTTACCTATCTTAAATAAATCAATCTTCTTTAATGTATCAACAATCTTCGGTACAATATCTGTCACGATTGTAGAACCTAATTTTCCAACCATACTCACAATCCCTTTTATTAAAGCCCAGATCAGTTGAACACCAGCTTCAAGGATTTTAGGTAGGTTCTTAATTAATTCCCCTGCTAAAGTAACAATTAGCTTTAATGCGGCTGCAATTAATTCCGGTATCACCTTTACAATCCCAGCAATCAACATAAGTAAAATTTTCACACCAGCTTCCAGTATCTTCGGCAAGTTTGCAATTAATGTGGATGCTATTTTGACAATTAAATCTAATGCTGCATTAATAAGTTGTGGTAACACTTGTACAATTCCATCAATAATGGCCATTAAAATCTTTACACCGGATTCAATTATTTTAGGTAAGTTTGTTAATAAAGTATCTGCTACTTTGGTTATAAGATTTATCGCTAAATCAATAAGTTGCGGTAGCATTTTAATGATTCCGTCTATCAAGCTAGTTAAAACCTTAACACCAGCTTCAATTATCATAGGTAAATTCGCTGTAATGGCTTCAATTAAAGTTGTAATGACTGTAATAATCGCTAAAGCAATCATAGGTAAAGCTTGTGTGATTCCTGTGATTAATGAAACTAATAAGTTTATTCCCACTTCAATTAGCTGGGGTAAAAATGACATAATTCCATTAATAATAGTTTGAATAATCGTTACAGCTATTTGGATTAACTGTGGAAGCATCTGCATAATTCCGTTTATTAAAGTTAGAATCAATTGAAGTCCTGTTTCTATCAGAGTAGGTAAGACTTGTACAATTCCAGAAATTAAAGTTTGAATGATTTGTATTCCCATTTGAACAATCATAGGGAGATAGGTAGCAATCATCTGTGAAATTGTGTTTATAATCCCAACAATGGCTTCAAGCATAATTGGAGCTGCTACAACTAAACCATTCACAAGGTTTGAAATCATTTGTGATCCCGCTTCAAGAAATTGCGGTAATACTGTTGTTACGAAGTTAGCTATATTGTTAAAAATATTTGTAATAGTTTCAAGAATAATCCCTGAGTTTGCATTCAAATACTCCGCTATAGCTGGTAAATAACGAGATACCGAGACGAGCACACCAGGAAGCCCACCAATAATTGCTCCTGCGATTGTAGGGCCAATCATCTTAAAAATTTCACCTAACTGGCTAAAATCTCCCGAAAAGACCGCTTTTACTGCATCAAAAAGATGAAGGCATGCTTCACGTATCTTACTAACTGCCAATCCTATCATTTCAGCCGCATCTTGAAATCCTTTTGGCAAATGAGTAATCCAATCATTTAAATAATCTCCATCAACAGCCGTATAGAATAGATATTTACCTAGTGAAGATAATGCGTGTCCAAAGTTTTGAACGCTTTCAATTACATTCGTAATGCTATTTTTGAACCCTTCATTGGTTTGCCATAAATTTCGCATCCAAATAACCAATCCAGCAATAGCTGCCGATGCGGCTATCACTCCACCTGCTACTAATGCAACTGGACCAGCAACAGCCCCAATACTCACACCCAATATACCAGCTATACTGGATAAGGTGACAAATACTGGTGCTAACGCCATACATGCTCCAACAAGAATTCCGAGCGCGGTTACAATTGTTGTTATAGCTGCTGCTAATGCTGGATGTTCTGAAACAAAGCTCGCAAAAGCACTAATTACATCAGCAATGACTCGCAAAACAGGTTCAAGTGCCATTTTCAAGTCGTTCATAGCTTTTTGAAACTTTACAGCTGGGCTGGCATCCATTTTCTTAATCATTTCATTTAGTTGTTCTTGGTCTTTGTTTAAATCTATTACTTTATCTTGAGCACCAATAAGTGTATTCGTAATATTTTGTCCTTGATCTTCGTACATCGTCAATTTGTTATCGTAAAGGCTTTTTATCCTCTACTTCTTACAGTTCATTTCCTGTAAGTTCGGCATACGTTTTCACTAATAAGTGTCGCGGTCTCGTGGAGGGATTATATCTTTTCACCCTCTATGCTCTGCCCCTGACTATACTTTGTATAGCCTTCGGTTCAAATCAGGATTCGCACCCTCTTTGCTTTATACCGCGATTTTACTTCGGCACAATTTATCATCTACCGAACAATTTAACACCGATTTCATTTCGTTTTGTTTCATCTTCAATACTAGCCAAGGCTTTCGCAATCTCTGTCATTGCTGCCGAACCTTCTTTACCGCCTTTAGCGACAGATTGCCCCCACTTTTCTAACTGATCAGCCGAAATTTTAGTGCCTTCAAGAGCTTCTTTCATAGACTTGTCGACACCTTGACCAAATTCAGCCGCTTTAATACGACCTTCTTTTAGTCCATCTAAGAGATTATCAATCATTTGTATTCAACGTGACTCGCAACGTCACGCCCGTTCTCTTATGAACTGCTATACGTCACCGTATAGATTAGACTATATCTTCAACTACTTGAGTTGCTCCCCGTTTCGAGTGTCATTTGCTTACACCCTACGTCTCTCGACTAGTCGTTGCACGTTCCTTAATTAAAAGGCTTCGCTCAGTATTGTCTCATTTGAGAGTTCCACTGAATTAAAGGAGTTTTTCATTGTATGTCACCATACAAGGGAACTATAATCTAATTCCAAGTACCTGTATCAACACCAGCCTCCATAATCGCTTGTACTTCTTCAGCATTGTAACCCGCTCGTGTTAGCTGTCCGCCATATTCAGCGATAATGTCCAATTGCTCAGGAGGAAATCCGATTTTTAACAGCCGATTCGTTAATCCTAAGGCCGTATCACTAGTTATCCCTAATTCATTACCAATTTCATTCGCTTCTTGAATTAATTCAGTAAAATCTATACCTGCATAAGCACTTGCAATGGCTCCTGCCCCTTTTACAATGGAAGCATTAGCTTTATCACTGACAGTTTGATTTAATGCCCATTGTCTACGTGTACCCTCAAGTGCTTCTTCCACATCAACACCATAAGCTTCTAAACCGCGAACCGCTTCTTCTACTGATTTTTTAGAGGATGCTGGAACTTCAAAAGAAACAGCAATTTTTGTTTTTAATTTAGAGGTATCAAGTGCTTGCTCAATGGCTCCTGAAATACCACCACCAGCCATTAATCCACCAAGAATATTTTCTAAACCAATATCTAATTCTTTGAAACTGTGCGATGCTCTCTCTGCTTCTCGTGAAAGGTCCCTCAAATCATTTCGAACTTGTTGTAATGAGTTCCCATCATCTATTGAACGAAGAGATCGCTGTAATTTCTCAATATCTGCTTCTGAACCTAATGCTTCACGGCCGATGATTTGGATCGCTTGTTCTAACTGCCTAGCTGTCGCTGTACTGTTTCGTATTGCGTTTGTAAGGTTATTTCCTAATGCATTTGCAAAATGATCTACACTCGTTTCAGTCGCATCAAAGAATGTCTTTAACTGTTTCGTTGCGTTTTCTTGTTCCTGCAAACTTCTATTTGTCGCACTTAATTGGTTCTGCAACTGTTGTTCTGCTGTCCGAGCTTGTATAAGCTGCGTTTCATATCTTTGGATTTCACTAGCATTTTCACCATACTGCTGTTTGGCTTGATTTAACTGTTTCTGATAGTTTTGTACTTTACTAGCTGCAACAGTATGTTGCTCTCCAAGATTATCTATTTTTAAACGTAATTTCTCTATTTCTGAAGCATTCTCACCAAGCGTTGCTTTTTGTAACTCGTATTGAGCATTCAACTTAGAAAGAGAAGATTGCAACTGCTCTTCCTGTCCTTTTAGCTCTTTCAGTTTTTGAGCTGCCTTAGCTGTTTCGCTTGTTCTTTCCTGTTCAGCATCTCTCGCCTGTTTTAAACTTTCAGAAGTTTGTTTTATACTATTCGCTAACTGTTTTTCTGTTATTTGTTGGCTTCTTAACTTTGATTCCAACTTTGCTACAACAGTAGAATTTTCTCCGTACAATTCTTTGGCACGTTGTAAATGTTCAGCCGTTGCTTGCGTAGCCCTTTGTGCAACCGCATATTGTTGGGAAAGATTTTGAATCTTTGCTTGTAGTTTTTCTGAATCAGTAGCATTTAACTTCATCTGCTCTTCTTGTAATTTCATTTCTTGACGAAGTTTTTTAGTTTCCTGATTCATGCCCTTCATAGCATCATTAAAATCTTTATTTTGCGCTTTAAATATAACTTCAACTTCCGAATTATTTTTTGCCATTTTCTCACCTACCTTTACTTGGGATTGTTACGCCATGCTTCAAACGCTGTAATCCCCGCGTAAATACGTTCAACAGACGAAATTGGCTCATGCCAAAAAGTCTCTGGATCTATTCCAGAGACTAGACAATACAAGACGTATTTATCTTCCACACATTCGATTTTAATATCTGGATTTTTTACTTTTTTTCGCCGTTACCGCCGCTACTTGTACTTTTTTTAAGTGCTGCTGCAAATTGATTTGGATCTTGACTAATTACATCAACAACAAGCTTCGTATATAGCTCCATAGATTCTGCTAATGAATCATGATAATTCTGTAAGAAATCATCAAATGTTAACTTTTCTTTAGGATTCGCTCCTTTAAACGCCATATAAATCACTTTATGAATACTTGTTTGATCAATTTGTTCTAATGCCGATAAGTCTTTATTATCCTTATTTCTTAGCCCATCTAAAGCTTGGAACTTTACAATATCAGCAATAATCGAACTAGTAATAAGTCCTTCTTCCTGACCTTTTTTCAAAGCGTAATTTGTTAAAAATGCCGGATAGTCTTGCTCGTTAACAAAGCGCTGTTCAAACTCACCTTCTACTTTTACAAATTCCGCTTCTTTTAATGTTATTTTTTGAACTTTCATCTGCTATTTCCTCACTTTCATTTTCCTGTTATTTAAATACAAAAGAAAAAGCCCTGTATAAAACTAGGGCTTTAAGCTGAAGTTGTTCCTTTAACAAGAGCTGAATTAAATTGTGTATGCCATTTTTGAGCAACTGTCGCATCTGCTAATTCATCCACAAACGCCTCATAGAAGAAATTCTTTAAATCATCTGGTAAGGCTGTAAATTCCAATTCCATCATTGCTAATTCTTCCTCACCATTCGCAATAGCAAATTTAAAACCAGTGGAGTTTGAGCAATTCGGAAACGCAATAAGTTTTACAACATCTTGATACTCATCTACTACATCAGCCGTAAATACAAAATCATATCCCTTTGAATCACTACCGAACGCCCATACACCCGGCTTTAATCCAGTTGTATTAAAACCAAAATAATCTCTTGCTACTTTAACAGGAATATGCGCTGAAACAGTTACTTTAAGTTCCGTGGTTTTCGATTTCTTTTTCAACGTCACGCCACCACATGTTTTTTTCATTTCCTTGTTTTCTGGTTCCCCTTCAATTGATCCTACACATCCAAATTTCGTTCCTGGCTCTTGCGTTCCTTTCTTCTTAAATTGAATACTTGCATTCGCAATCGACACGGAATCAAATTCTTCAATTACTTTAACCATTTAAAATTCCTCCTCCAATACTTTATCTACACCTTTGTGTAGTTCTGCTAAAATTCTTGGTCTAGCGTTTACAATCCCACGCTCCGCAAATCGTTGTTCTAAGGGATTATGTGAACCTCTTCCTTCGTTCGGAAATACTAGATAACCAAACGATCCTTTTTTATTAGCTGCCCCACCACGGGCTAATATCCTAAAACCTAAATCCATCTTTTCACTTTTGGACCAGTTGCTATCTTTGGCATGGGTTTTATTTCGAACACTCCATTTAGAACGAGATACCGGAATAAGCTTTGTAATCTCTTCTATTGCAATTCGTATACCTTCCGTGTGGAGAATGGTATTGATTGTAGGTTCCATCTTATTTGGTAATAACCGCATTTTTTCTTCAAGCTTTTCTATCGCTTCATAATCAAGCTCAAATGCACTCAATTGGAATCACCCTTTTAAACGTAAAAACAACACGATCAATAAAACGATCTGTATCTTTCACTTGAAGGCGATCGCTTTTAGAAACTACAAAGGATACCATTTTCACCTTGCCAACCCACGAAATAATATCAATGATCTGCTCATCTAAATTCGATTGATTTTCCGATAAATAACTAACATATATGCTTTGAGAAATTGTACGATCATTAGAAGACGGTTGAAACTCACCATATTCCAAAATAAAACAGTTGTATCCCTCTTCTGTTAATTGCGATTCCTCATCTTCTGCTAGTTCATCCTCAACAACTAAAAGCTTAAATCCGTCTTCAAGAGCTTTTTTAATACCACTTCTCTGCTCCTTCATAAGCTTTTTAGATTTTTCATTCACGAGATTTCACCGCCTGCTGCAAATAAAAGAAAAGGTATTGTTTGTTAGAATCATGATCCGCTTTAATCACGTCATATTCGATTCCATCCATTAATACCTTAAGTTTATTTTTATTTATCTTTCTAAAAGAAGGTGGATACAGTGTTTTAACTTTTAAATCTAATCCCGTTGTTAAAACGCCCACCATTTTGTAATCACTGTCCCGTAAAGACATCACTTTATAGGCAAGCTTTCCTTCTTCACGAAACTTCTCACCTATTCTTTTACCCTCTTCTGAACGCTCTGTTTTTTTATATCCATATTGTAGAAACCCGTCATTTAAGGTCTCTCTATACGATTTTAGAACCATTGATTACACCAACTTTTCCTAAAGCCACATCTAAAATAAGCCTGGATAATTCATTTTTATAATTCTTTTCAAACTCATCACCTGCATTGTTATAAACATACCGACACCGTTCTAACAGCAAATCTTTCGGGGTTAGCTCCTTTGAAAAATCAAAAGACGCATTTGTTAAACCCAACAAATACGCCTCTCCTTTTTCCAAAAGTTTTATTAAACTAGCATCCTCTTCATTCCATGTGATTTTAAGAACGTCTTTTAATTCTTGCAAAAGATTATCCATTCGTATCACCTTCTAATAAAGTGATTAATTCCGCTTTCGTTGCATTAGCCTTGTATTCAATGCCGCTTTGATCTAGTAGAGATTGAATCTCTACCTTCGTTAATGCTGAATAATTCCTCTCTTCAACAGGAGAGGAGGAATTAGGGTGTTGGAGTTCCTTCTTTCGGTTCTAGCGCTGTAATATCAAATATTGTGAATGAATCATGATCCAGCGGGCGTCCATTCGCAAGTTGGCGAATGAGATATAATCGTTGATCTTCGACCATTCGAAGAACATCAGTTGATTCTAATTTTTGCTCACTACCAACACCCATAAAGTAATCTTTAGGTTTTCCGGAAATCATTCGATTTAATGGCACCGCTGGTGATTGAACCATCGTTAATCCTGGAACGCCAAAATTATCATAAGTCCAAGTACCATCGTCTTTACGTTTTGCACCAATCGGGAAAAATTTCGTTGCATAGTCTAACGGATTCACGATTAAAGTGACGCCAGTATAGCGGCGTGTCCCCTTTTTAGTTGTTGGCGCTAAAATCTCTTTACCAATTGTAGTTGGGCTAAAATCCTTTAATACAACAGGCTCTTTGTCTGGATAAATACCATCCGTTACAGCACCTTTTAGATCTTTAATCATACCAATTGGTTGTTTCTTTCCTGTTCCGCTAACAACAACATTTTCTAACTCTTCTGCTACAACTTCTTTCATGAATGTACGAACATATTTATCTAACCAGCTTGGGCCCAATTCAAACATCGCTTTACATACAACTAGGAATCCGCTTAGTTTAAACATCCCTTGATCTACTGTATAGAATCCTTCGTCTGTCATTTCCTTGATGTTATCACAAACATCTCCCCAAAATACTACACTTGCACCCTCTTTACGTAGTACCCATTGCGTAGTAGCTCCAGTTGTTTGGAAATTAATTAAAGATAATAGTGGATGCTCTTTTTCAAGGTCTTCAAAAACTCGTTCGAAAATTGTTGGTGGCATTAATTTTGTCACTTCATCAAATGACTGCACTTCAATAGCCGCATTGTAAAATTTCTGTTCTTCATTTGTTAAAGCACGCACACCACGAGCGGCCAATACTTGAGCATCCCATTTCTCGTCTTTTGCTTGTTGCGCTTCGTTAATAATACCATTCATCATGTCTTGAATATGCTGCATATTTCCTTCCATGTTTGCCACAATACGTTCAGCGACAGCTTGCGCATCACCATTTTCAAGCGCTTCTTTTACATTCGTGATTTGCGATTCCTTATTTTCAATTACACTTCGATCTAAATTTTTAATCGTCATTTTATTACCTCCTGATTTTTTCCAATAAAAAAAGCACTGCTTTACGCGCGCTTGAATTTACTTAATAAATTTGAAGTTGCACTTGCTACTACTGGTTCATTCTGCTGTTTATTTTTATTTCGGAATTTCTGAAGTACATTATTTTTAAATCCCTCTGGATCTACCACATCATCGTCATCTTCTACCTGTTCATTTATCTTATGAGCCAATCCAATTTCTACTGCCTCATTTGCGGTAAACCATGTTTCATTCGCAATCATTGTCTCAATTTCTGAACGTTCTCCTTGATAACGAGTCATATAAATATCCGCAAGCGATTTGTCAATTCCCTCAAGAGCATTCAATGTCTTACGAATATCTAATTTTGTTCCCCACGTCCATGTAGAAGCTTCATGAATCATTAACATAGAACCGGTATTCATAATTAATTCGTCTGCTGCCATCGCAATAATAGATGCGGCGCTTGCTGCCAGTCCATCTACGTTAATAATGATTTTTGCCGGATGGTTTTTAAGTTGGTTATAAATCGCAATCCCGTCAAATACATCCCCACCAGGACTATTCAGATTGATATTAATAACATTTGCCGAAGTAGCTTTCAATGTTTTCTCAATATCAACCGCTGATGTAGAATCACTCCACCATGATTCACCAATATCACCATAAATCGTTATATCCAGTGAATCAGCTTTTGCTTCTGCCTTAAAGGCATGTTGGACATTAACTAGATGATTATACTGTTCATTTTTATAACGTCTCATTCTTTTCACCTCCCTCCAAAGAATCAGCTTCTTGATAATTCTTTGTAACAAAGCGTTTATTTGCCCATTCTTCTTCAATCGGCTCTCTACCAAGAATAATTAAAATGTCATTAATAGATAAACCACCGATTGCAAAGAGCTTATCTAATGCTGTTGCTAGTTTCGTAATATCAACAACCTTAATTTTTGTTGTATCAATCTTTAAATATGTGCGGTCTATATATTCTTTTTTGCTGTACATCTTCCGGTTAAATTCATCTTGGATCAATTCAGCAATTGGATTAATGCAAAAAGCTAAGAACGAATCCAATTGCTTTTCAATGTCCGCTACATCACCTTTTAAAATCCCTATAGGGACATGAAAAGCAACTGCTACATAGTTAAATATGTCATTGATCAAATCGCTAATATCACGACTTGTACTATTATTTGATACACCATTTTTACTATCACTCATATCTTCAAAAACATAACCATCTTGTAATTGAAAAGCTGAACCCACTTTATCAGCATTAAACCAATTTTTTAACTGCCCCTCAAACATTTCATCGATTGCTGCCTGCGTTTCTGGATCTTGCGGCCTTAAAAAATCACCTTTGATTAACAAACGTTTATTATTCTTTCTTTTATAGTAATCAATTGAAGATGCGAGTAGTTTCCCAAAACTACTATACATTCCATCTATAATTTGCATAATATTACGATCGTTGAGTTTAAAGTGAAACACTTCTGATTCATTAAATGATTTTTCAAAAGTAAGCTCACCAACAGTTATGTCCTTGTATATATTTTCTTTTAATGCAAACTTATTAACATGAAAGGAATCTGCAATGTACAATTGCTCATTTTGCATAATAACTACACATTCATTTTCCATGATCAA
The DNA here is from genome assembly GCF_022663675.1 of Bacillus cereus group sp. BfR-BA-01355. Classification (NCBI taxonomy): domain Bacteria; kingdom Bacillati; phylum Bacillota; class Bacilli; order Caryophanales; family Bacillaceae; genus Bacillus; species Bacillus cereus group sp. BfR-BA-01355. The sequence continues at coordinate 9,834 of NZ_JAKUFY010000068.1, read as the reverse complement.
ATGATTTACCAAACTATGCATAAATTCCGATGCATTTTGATTTTGATTTGGTTGTACATTTAATAAATAGTGGTTTTCACCACGTTTTTCTTTCCCTTTTTCAAAGGTTTGAAATTCACACCTTGTTAAAGCATTTGCAATTAAATCAATACAACTTTCTACAGCAAGCTTTTTATAGAAATAGTCAATTCCTAACTCATAGAAACATGAATCTAGAGTCATAGTCTTCCTACTTCCAAAAAAACCTCTTACCCAATCTCTTAATCCCACATTCTCACCACCTTTTACACATTAAATGATCTAAATATCTTTCTAACATTCTCTTTTGTTAAAGCGTTGAATTCTTTCAATTCACAATCTAAATTAAGAGCATGTAAGAAAGCGTGAAAACCATCTGTTTTCCGCTTCTCTGGATCAATCTTTGCATATTCGATATTCCCATTGTTCTTATTATCCTTGAAAGTATTCCATACATACCAACGCATTAATAAGTCATCACCAAATACTAACTTCCTATTGATAAATAAATCATCAACAAGTGGTGATAATTTCGAATGCGTAATATGTCCCCTTCTTACAATCTCGACTTCAAAACCTGCTTCTTCAAGTGCAGGACCTAATACACTTGCACGATGTGAGTCCATACAAATCTTTTTAATTCTGTATTTCTTAGCCATTTCTAAGAACCAATTTTTAACCCGATGTGGATCAATAGATTTTTCAGTTCGAATAATCGTACATAATTCTTTCGCTTCCGCTTCTCGGATAACATCCATGTTTATATCTTGAATATCTAATGCAACTTGATTAATAAAAGAATGATGTAACCAATATCGTTTATTATCCTTTTTAAACAATAGACCCATTCCACAAAAATCTCGTACTTGTGCAAAATCCACAGCACCAATACATTCAAATCCAGACAAATCTGGTATTGGTTGATTTGTTCGCTCTAATTCATCCCAGGTACAAACTGTTTCTAAGATATTTGAAATTGGAATATTCATACGCTTTGTCATAAATTCGACTCGCAATTTTGAATTACGTTGCATCTTTTGGTATTCCCGTTTCATTTTTATCTTTAGCTCATCATTGTATGGTAAAGAAGGATTAGCTTTCTCCCAATTTGCTGGATCATCAACCTCGTCTTCACTATCTAACTTACAAATGAATGGTAAAAAATGAATGTCCTCAATCTCACCAGATAAAATTAATTTTGCTGTTTCTTTTAAATCATCAAGCGGCCCACCTCTTACATGTCCATCTGTTGTGGTGTAAATGATTCGGGAACCTCTTACTTTACCTTGACCACTTGTATAAACATTGATATTATCGTAATTTTCGTATTCATGTGCCTCATCAAAAATTACACATCCAGTACGTTTACCGTCTTTTGTCCGAGAGTTGGAAGTGTTATAATTCATCACTGAATTTGTTTTTTTATGTTGAATTTCTTCTAATGTCCATTTAAAGATTTTTTTAAACTTCTCTTTAAAAGCTGGCGTATTTATAACATTATATACATCAGTAAATGTTCTCTTCGCTTGATCTTCACTAGTTGCAACTACATCAATATCGTAATTATTAATACCATGATGTCCAGTCATCATATAAAAAGAATCATATGCCATATAACCTGTTTTACCGCCACCACGACCCATTAATATTAAAACTTCATCAAATACAATACGATCATCTTTTTTGAAGCGTACGCCATACATCAATGCATTTAAAAACTTTTGCCATGGGAATAATTCAAATGAAAAATATTTAGCGGGAACATTAATAGAATCCTCTGCTGCTTTAGCATTGAAGTAGATGTCGTCTCGGCTTAATATTTCCCGAACATATTTCATTAATAATTTTTGTTCTTTACATGATTTGATTTGACCACTTTCTACCATACTCATATATTCATCGATATATGGATGATATGTTGCCGATTGCTTAGACATCATCGTCATCATTACTTCCATCGTATATAGGTTCTTTTAAACCAAGCACTTTTAATAAGTCCGTCATACGTTTATTGGTTTCACGAAATTCTTTCGTAGCTGGATTAGCTTTCATTCCCTTTTGGCTTTCACTATTCTGCCATTCAATCATTGGTCCATTCTTTTTAATTTCTCTCGCTAATTTGTTTTTCGTATCGAACAATGTTATGTAATCGTCAACAAGGTCAACATAGTGCATACCATTCAAATTAGCATTTTCCAATTGTTGTAATAAATCTTGTTTAATTTGTGCTTTCTTTGATAGTTTTTGCACATGTACCCCCCCTCTTAATTTGATATCTCAAAAAATATTTTTTCCCATCTCCTTCCCCCGTTGAATGGTCCTCCAAATAAAAACCAAAACTTTTGACCGGGGGGTGTTTAAGAAACTAACTCAAAGTATCTTTCAATAAAATCCAAAATAAAAAAGACTTCTTCACTAGAAATCTTTAAAATATCTTTTGTAAATATTAAATTCTCTTCTTCTTGTAATCTTTCTCTTACATCAGTAAGCTTAAGTCTCTTACACTTCCTTGAGTTCACACAGTCTCTTATCTGACAGTAACGCCAGTAAGAATACCTTCGAAACTGATTAAGCATGTCGCGCTCATACGATGTGCGCTCGTCCTTCTCAGCATATTGAATCATTAAGTCAGTATCGAATGTCCAGCTACCATCCACAATTAGCATAGCTACCACCGTTCCTCATTAACGAACTTAGGTTTACTATTGTTAATCATCTTGTCCTTACCATCAGCAATGTTATGGTGACGTACACAAATGTATTCAAGGTTATCTAATTCCAACGCAAGATGTGGATGAGTCTTAACCGGTTTGATATGGTTCACATCCATCTTCGTCTTACGTCCACGTTTATCAAGTGTGTCCCGTGTTGTTACCTTTCCTTCCTGTTTGCAATGCTCACATTCATTCTTAGCTCGTTGGATTGCTTTTAATCTTAAGGCTCTCCACTCTTTAGACTTATAGAACTTCATAAGTTTATCTTCTTTTATAAGTTGGATAAGGTAATCTGTTCTCATTATCTCACCCCCTAATCTAACTCAACATCTTGTAAATCCGTCCAATAAACTTCACCGACATTATCGCTCACGCGTACTGATACGCCATGTTCACTTTCCGTTGCATCAATTATTTCAATGTTACGTGTAATTGTGCCAGCCTGACCGATTAAATCTGGTCTTGATTTAGCACCGTTTTCTATATCATCAACTAACTTTGAAATCTCTTTATGCAGCTTCTCCCCATATAACATTACCTCACCCCTATTTAGATTCCTGTGTTTCTTTTAGCACTTTTAACTCCTCAACAATCCAAGATATTTTCGGATAAGTTACTGGTGGTAAAGAGACATGCTTAGTAGTTTTAGTTACCTTATAATCCTTCCCGAGTTCATCTAATGCATCAATAATCTTTAACAGCTTTTCTTTATCTCCAATACGTGTCACATACATCTTCCTTCACCCCTTATCATTCTCTAACAAATCATCCATCAACTTATTAATTACACTTGTTATAGCTTCTTCTTTGTCTTCAAGTGTTGTACTCTCTTGTAATTCATCTAACAGTTTAATTACATCTGGTAACCTTTCTAAACCAGCATGCTGTTTGATTTTCCTCTTATTACGAAGACCACGAAGGATTATGCCAACAATCATTGCTTTCTCAAGCTTATTTAATTCCATCATTCATCCTCCTCGAAAATAAAAAGCAGCCCCTAAGGTATGCTCTTGTATAAATTCAGTATTCATTTGAAGACCGACTGTTTCCGCAGCTCACTTCAATTAACCATCAAAGGGTACAAATGAACAAGGTCTTTCTCAAATCGTTATTCTGCTACATAACACGTTTACATTTCTGTACTCTTTTCATGACATATATGTTATTCAATTATTTTTACATATAAACTCCTGTCCCAAACTGTTAGTGCCTTATTGACATATCATAGTCATGTAAATCCTAAATAGAAAGAGGTAAAATTTCTATGCAACGTGATATTCGAAAAGCAGTTGAAGAACTGAAAAGTGCAGGAATGGAGGATTTTTTACATCAGGACCCCTGTCAATTTGATTGTAATGAGGATTGTTCTTCAAAAGAAAGCTGTAAATGCCCGAAAACCAAATGTGCTTGTGTAAAGAAATGGACGTTTGTATCAAAATGTACTCGTGTAAAGAAATGGACATTTGTATCAAGATGTACTCGTGTACGAGTGAAAAAATGGACATTTGTATCAAAACGTATTCGCGAAAAAAAATGTACGTATGTTACAAAGCGTGTTCGCGTGAGAAAGCGTAAATGTGTTAAAAAATGTATTCGCTTTGAGAAAGAATGCTACTGGACAAAAAGATGTATCTGCAAAAAAAACATAACCTTCCATTGCGATAATAATCAACCTAATAATCGTTCAGATTATCCTGACTGATTTTTTACGAAATAATTCAGTGAGACTCATCTCATACCATGATATATGCATGTATAGTACTTTATTGTTTAAATTCATGCATTATGTCATGATATTTTAAACAGTGTATATCCTTTAACTACCTCACACAATATTTCTAAAAAAAGTGCTTTATGAAATTAACACACTTTCTGTTAATTATTTTCGCTCTTATCATACTTATAATTGTGTGGTTCGCTTATTAATAGAAAAAAGAGCATCATTGGATGCTCTTTTTTCTCAACGGTATCATTCAACCGCTACCATCTGCTGGTTTCGGATTTTATGTGCCGTCATTATGAACCGTTTAGAATTTCAGAAACAACATAGTGAGTTGTGTTTTCCGCCACTTCTCACAATACAAATATAACATGTTAAAAACCAAAACGTGTCCGTAAATAGTTCGCAAATAGTTCACGAATAGTTCGCGTTTTTTATTTCTGCATTTTTTCGCATCGTTTTTCAGCTTCTTTTCGCATTGTTTTGATTAAATAGGTACTTTAATCCTTGAAAATGAATTAGCTATAATCTGGATTGTGTTAAATTCACCTATTCCGTTTCACCTTAGATATATCAATCTTTTTCGTATTTTATAAAAATGAATTTGACACTTTTCTTTTGTAGCTAATTCCGAAAAAGTAAGCGTACACACAAACTTTACTCAATTTTAATTACGTTTATATAAATCCAAATTATCTACACAATAAAAAGAGGATTGAATAAAATTATAAACCTTTTATTCAATCCTCTTCCTTTATCTTCATGATTAAATTTTTTTAAAAGAAATAACCGTTCCTTTTCCTTTGTTTTCATCTAGATATCCTACAGGTAAATTTACTATAGCCTCTATATCTGATTGACATAATCTAACTTCCTCACAAATTTGCTTCTTCGTCTTAACGTGATTATCTATAATTAAATCAATTGCTTCTTTTAATAATAATGGTGATTCACTTTGTAATAAATCATCATACGGCTCTTGAGTTCTCCAACCTTTTTTCGCTATTTGCTTCCACAAATAACTTGCTTGATAATCATTTATTATATTTAACTCTCTTGAACGATATATCATAGCTTGTATAGAAATCTGCCATCTTTTTTTTAAAAGTAAGTAATAATCCAATGTATGACTAATAAGTTCCTCTGAAAAGGATTTAGCAGGCATTAAAAACGAAGATGCAAAATAGTTAGCTTCATCCTCCATACGCTTATAAACTTCTTTTTTATTAAAGTCTTCTTTTTTTACATGTTTGTGTAATAGATAATGTCCTAATTCATGCGCTAATGTAAACTTTATTCTTGAAGGAGTAGACCTTTCATTACCAACAAGTATAAAAAGTTTATTTCCAATCCACCTAGAGCAGGCATCTATTGCAAAGTCCTCAGATTTTATCAGACTTACTACTATTCCATGCTTTTCAAATAAATGTGTAATATCTGAAATCGGCCCCTCATTTAAATCCCATTGCCTTCTTAATTCTGATGCTATATTTTCAATATCATTAAAATCTGTAGGCATAAAATGTTCTTGATGGTTTATATTCGTTTCTGGAAGATCAGATTTTGGAAATTCTAATATTGTCTCCAAATAATCAAATATACTTATTAGCCATGAAATCTTGATTTCGTGAATTCTTTTTAACTTTGCTGTTGCGTTAGCTTTACTTCTAAAATACACGATTTCTTTTTCTATTTGCCTATATCCATCTTCAAAGAAGTAATCATATGGAAGATTTAATATATTCATGATGCTTAATAGAACTTCAGCAGGCGGTATTGATTTACCATTTTCATATTTGGAGAGAGCTTGATGAGTCCTCAACCCAATTTTCTCTGATAGTTCTCTTATTGTTAATCCTCTTGATTCGCGGCCCTCTTTTAACTTATCAGGACAAAAGGATCTATTTACGTTAATTCTTACCCCCATTTTCGTGCACTCCTTGGGCAAAATTTTTAAATCTAACTAATTGTTCTCTTGAAATTTCATTCTTCTGTTTATCTTCTTCCGATGTGCCAACTAGATGTAATTCTTTAGTAAGATCAATACAACTAAACCATTTTCCGCTTCCATCAGGAACTCCTAAATTTACAAAAGCAACTCTTCTATTAATTTGATGGTGTGTAAGCTCTAAATAACCAGGTTCCTCAATAATTTCTTGTTTATCAAAATTAATATAATACTGATTGTCTCTTTGTAATAGAGATCTGTACATCGCTTTTCTCGCCGTCTTATCTTTACTTTGTACTCTATTTATTGTAATAACTACATTTTCTGTTTGCAGTTCGACATGATAAGCTGATTTGTTTTTATTAGGTACTATTTGAGTTGTAATGTCCTTAAGTATGCCCTTATTTGCTGCTTCATATAAGGTAAACTGAGCAGCTATATTGTCAAGATATCCTATATGTTTTTTTCCTAAATCCCATTGAAAAAAAGAAATATCTTTTATCGAAGCATCCACTAATTCATAGGCCTGCTGAATCAATGGGACAATTTGTCTCCTAACTCCCTTAGATATCTCTTTATCAATAAATTTCTTCACATCGATTGGCACACCGATATCCATAATAAGCAACACCTCATTTTAAATTTAAGGTTCTACCCTTTGCAACCATTTTACCCTTTTTAGTTATTTTTGGCAACTAAATAACCTAAATATTAAGAATACAAATTACCAATTAAATTTATCATTATATTTTAAATTTTCTCTGATAATCATTTAATGTATCTTGTTCAATCCCTATATATCTTAAAGTCTCTTTCTGATCTGTATGATTTAACATCTTTTGTAAAGCAACTACATCTTTAAATTGCTTATAATGATGATACCCATATGTTTTTCTAAGTGAATGAGTCCCTATACGTTCTAACCCAAATTCTTCTGCAGCTTGATTTAATATTAAATAAGCCATAGCACGAGTAATTGGCTTATTCTTTCCACTTCTACTCTTAATCAAATATTCATTCTTCGGCTTTCCTTCCGTATAGTTCCTTATAGCTCTCTTCAATTCTGAAGGCATCTTCACATCTTTAATCTTCCTTGTTTTCTTTTCACGTATCACAATATTCCAGCCCTCTACATCACGAACACGTAAACGTAATATGTCCGATATTCTGAATCCTGTATTAATACCAAGAAGAAACAGAATGTAGTTCCTCTCATTCTGCTGCTTATAGAATTCTTTTATTTCTCGTATTATTTCTTTATCTCGAATTGGCTGTACAATGTTCATACACTTTGCCCCTCTTTTTGTTTACGTGTTTTTATAAATACCTCTTTCTTTAGATTGAAAGCTAAACGTAATATCGCACGTCCTTTCAATTTATAATACTTTGTTTTACCTATACCTAAATCCATCCAGATATCTGGATCATATCCAATATCATCTTCCATATAAAATTTCACAATTACCTCACGTTCATCATCCCTTAAGCGATTCACAGCATCATATAACCAATTCATAAATTTGTTTCTTTCTTGTTCATACTCTATTCTTTCAATTGCAATATTTTCAGTTGAACTATTAAACTCGTTTGTAGTTGATGGAGGAACAATAGAATATGATGGTGTCACTTTTGGCAGCATATCACATGGCATTGTTGCTAAATATGTACGATACTCGTTGAATACTTTTTCAATTTCTTGTTTTGTTCTTTTTCCATCCACGATTGGCATTTTAAATGATAATTGTTTATTCATATTTAATTCCTCCATTGTTATTATTTTTGTCTTACTGCTCCACGTCTGCGTTCATAACGTGGTCCATGAACTCCCATTAACTCTTCAATTTCACGAGTGCTAAATTTCTCTTTTCTTTTTTTCTTTTTTGCTTGATTCGATTGCTTTTTCCATTCACGTAACTGATCCTTTAATCCCTTCATTTCTCCATCTCCCTTTTCAAAATAAAAAGGACACCTATTCCTAAAACAGCTTGAATTGCTGCTTTAATGAATTGGTGTCCTCTAGTTTTCTAGCCGGACTATATTCTGTTTGTTTTACTTTAAAAGGATTATTTTGTTCAATTAACCTACTTTTTCTCCAAATAAAATACTCGCTGAATAGCCCTAACATCCTTTACATGCTACTTATCAAGAAGGATTTATAATGTAATTGAATACCTTCTGATTCACATATACCAAACTTTCCTTCTATTCAAAAAAACTCCAACAGTCACAATATCTTATATTTTTAATCCCTATATAAAAGCTAGACATATAAATCAAGAGAAGCGCTTTTTCAGATAAATATATATTCATTAAAATTGAAACCCACCTTAGTTTAAGCTGGATTTCATATTTCGTGTTCCAAATTTGTTTATTAACAGAATCCGCATTTAAAGCAACAGTGCAAACTATCCCCGCCCATTTTTTTGCATGCGCTATAACAAGGATCATTTTGCCATGGGAATCCTGCTGTTGGCGCTATTGGACTTAAGCCGTAAGGTGTGGTAGGAACTGAAGGTGTATATGTCATATGTGCTGGGCATGATATATACCAAGGTCTGGTTTTATACTGTTGACAGGGTACCTTACATTCATATGGATACCCTCCTGCATTTTGACAATCTATCATACATTGTTCATAGGTATAAGGAACATGAATACATTGCTGACGATACAAAACAATCACTCCTCATCATAACTTTACTTTTCTCGACATTATATTTAGCTATATATTTTTTTGAAAATTGTCCATACATAATTGGATAATTGTCTAACATACATATTAAAGCTTAGGATGGACAGAAAATGAAGATACTAACAAGCTAGAACCAAAAAATGATTCTTTTTCTTTTGATAAATATCAATATTATTATTTAACAGAGCTTATGTGAAAGCTCTAAAATACATAGCCCTTACAATTGGATGAATTGTATTATTTTTAATGTTGTATTCATCATTCTTTTTTTACACATTATAGAGCCGAACAGTTAGATACTTTAGCTAGCTGTTTTGTTACGTTTATTGAAATTTTTATTTAGCTTTCTTGCATAACATTTTCGCTTCTGCTCATACTATAGTTGTAACCTTTTGTTACAGTGTATTGTGGTACCGTCATTGTTGGATGATAAAGCAGTTAGCTTTTGCTATCTGCTCTTTATATGGACTTTATTTAGTATTTCAACTTTTCATTTTCTCGAATAAACTCCAATTTTCCGGTAACACTAAGTACAAACTACTTTTTCCCCAAAGCAGTTCCTTTTAGCAGTGCTTGTGGGAAGCAGTTAGCTTTTGCTAGCTGCTTTTTGTACTGAGTTAATACAATCTTGTTCTTATTTCTTTTTTTACACCATATACTTCTAACCTAGAGCCAGCTCAAAGTGTTACCTCCTATCTTAAAGAGCACTGATGCATGGTGCTCTTTTTTAGTTTCCTTATTT
>NZ_JAKUFY010000067.1:0-29262 GCF_022663675.1 Bacillus cereus group sp. BfR-BA-01355 | reverse complement strand
GGTTTAAATAAAGAGCACGCAAACCGTTTCCCACACGAATTCTCAGGTGGACAACGTCAGCGTATCGGTATCGCTCGAGCGCTTGCTGTAGAACCAGAATTTATCATTGCCGATGAGCCGATCTCAGCACTTGACGTATCGATTCAGGCGCAAGTTGTAAACTTACTGAAAAAGTTACAAAAAGAAAAAGGCTTAACATACTTATTCATTGCCCATGATTTATCGATGGTAAAATACATTAGTGACCGCATCGGCGTAATGTACCGTGGTCAAATTGTAGAACTGACAACAAGTGAAGAGTTATATGCGAATCCAGTTCATCCATATACGAAATCACTATTATCAGCAATTCCGCTACCAGATCCAGATTATGAGCGTAATCGTAAACGTATCGTATACGATCCATCGCAGCATGATTACGGTAGCGAAGTGCCAACAATGCGTGAAATTCGTCCAGGACATTTCGTACTATGTTCTGAAGCAGAGTATAAGAAATATAAAGAAATCTATCAATAAAAAAAGAGCCATTCTTCCATTGCGGAAGGAGGGCTCTTTTTTCTACTATATAAAATTACTAAACTTGAACAGAAATACTCTCTTCTTGTTCTTCAGGTTTAACTAGTGCGTAACGTTCCCAAGCTCTACTTTTCCAGCGGAAGAACATAATAATGGCACGTGTCCATTCGTCGATGGCGATCGCTAGCCAAATACCCACGAGCCCCATATCTAAATGAAAGGCGAAAAAGTAACCTAGTGGTAAACTCATTAACACCATAGAAAATGCACCGATTAAAACAGGATATTTTGCATCACCAGCTGCACGAAGCGAATTAATGATGACGATGTTCATCGTACGTCCCGTTTCAAGTAGTACACTTAGTAAAAGAACACTTGCGCCTAACCCGATAATGTGCGGATTATCTGTAAACAGTCCCATTAATTGTGTACGGAATGTAATAACGAGAGCGACCATACATAAAGTTACACCAATCGCCCATTTTACACTTTTCCACAAACGTTCGTATGCTTCATCCTTTTCGCCACCACCAACAAGGCGGCCAATAATAATGGCTGTTCCCATACCAATCGCAATTGCAAATAAATAAGTGAACATGGAAATGTTAGTAGCGTATTGTCTAGCCGCTAATGATTCCGTTCCTAAGTACGTTGCGTAATAAAGGAAGACGATTTGACAAGCTTGATACATCACTTGTTCAAATGCAGATGGAATGCCGATTTTTAAAATTTTTCCAATGTATTCTTTGGATAAAGTGAAGTAATATTGTAATTTCACACGATATTCCATAACGCGATATAGTAACCAGAAGAAAACAATAAGTGCGATCAATCGACTGATAGCGGAAGAAATTGCAGCCCCTTGTACACCGAGCTCAGGGAAACCAAATTTCCCGAAAATGAGTACGTAGTTTCCAGCGATATGAATAATATTCATTCCGAGTGAAATAAACATCGCTTGCTTTGTAAAACCGTGTACACGGATAATTGCGGCTAATGAGTTAATGATAGCTTGCAGGAAGATTGCCCCTCCGACGATAGATAAGTAGTTTTGCGCATACGTTAGTACATCGCCTTGTAAGTTCATTGCAAGCATCATATGTTTCGAAAATAAAAGAAAACCAGCGCTTATAACGAGCCCAACTATTAAATTTAATGTGACGGCTAATGCTGATATTTTAGATGCTTCCATAAAGCGTCTGGAACCGAGGTATTGAGATACAACGATAGCAGCGCCGTTCCCGATGACTTCTAATACCAAAATCGCAATATGGAGATATTGATTCGCTGCACCAACCCCAGATACAGCATCGTCTGATAATGCACTTAACATGAAAGTATCAGCGATCCCCATCAACATAAAAAGAAAAACTTCTAGAAAAATAGGCCATGTTAATAAGAATAAACTTAATTTCTCTGTCGGCCCATTTTTTGCCTGAATTGCTGTCATGTCCGTCCCCTCTTTACCGATATCTATTTTTAGCAAAATGTATCGTAACATACTTTCTTATCCTTTGCACTCATTTTAGCCTATATATTTTTAATATGAAGGGCCTGCTATTTTATGTTGAAAAGGGTGGGATAATTATACATAAAATATTATAAAATATAAAATTTATTTTTCTCTGATAATTTAGAATAATATAAAAATAATTATTTTTGGCACTTTAGTAAGGAAAATAGACAATATAAAACGTTTACAAAGATATATTTTTTAACAGAAAATTTTAATGAAATAGAAATATAAATATACAAAAAATATATTTGTGTGTATAATATGAATTATTAGAACATATATATATTTCTTTCTGTTTGAAAATGAAAGGGCTAACATTTTTTGGAGGGTGGAAGTATGAAAAAAAAGATACCAGTTTTTGTAGTATCAACAGTAGCAATGAGCATGATATTAGGGGCATGTAGCTACCAAAAAGATGAACCGCAAGCAAACGCAAAAGGGGATAGCGGGAAAAGCGGTGCGAAGCAAGTTCTTAATTTAATTGAAACACAAGAAATTCCAACGATGGACCCAGCATTATCAGCTGACGCAGTTTCTTCAAAAGTAATGAACAACACGATGGAAGGTCTATACCGCCTTGGAAAAGATGATAAGTTAGTTCCAGGTGTAGCAAAAGAATTTAAAAAGTCAGAAGACGGTAAAAAATATACATTTAAATTACGTGAAGACGCGAAATGGTCAAACGGTGAGCCTTTAACGGCGAAAGATTTTGTATACGCATGGCAAAGAGCAATCAATCCAGACACAGCTGCGAAATCAGCATACATTATGTATGATATAAAAAATGCAGAGAAAATTAATAAAAAAGAGATGAGTCCTGATCAATTAGGTGTAAAAGCAATTGATGATTACACATTAGAAGTAGAATTAGACAATTCTATTCCATATCTTGTAGATTTAATGGTATATCCAATCTTTTATCCTGTAAATGAGAAATTTGTGAAAGAGCAAGGTGCGAAGTTTGGTTTGGAAGCGAACACAACGCTTTACAACGGACCATTTACATTAAGTGATTGGCAACATGAACGCAGTTTTAAAATGACAAAGAGCTCATCATATTGGGACAATAAAGAAGTGAAGCTTGAAGAAGTAAACTTTAATATTGTAAAAGATACATCTACGCCAATTAACTTATATGAAACAAATGCAATCGATCGAGCGACGTTATTAGCAGAGTTCATCGATAAATATAAAGGAAAACCAGATTTCAAAACAGTAGAAGAGACATCTGTATTTTTCCTACGCTTAAATCAAAAAGATCCAGCTTTAGCAAATAAAAATATTCGTAAAGCAATTTCCCTTGCTTTTGATCGTAAGCCGTTCGTTGATACATTATTAAATAACGGTTCTAAGCCAGCAACAGGATTAATTCCTGATAACTTCATTAAAGGTCCGGATAAAAAGGATTTCCGTGCTGAAAATGGTGATATTGTAAAACCAAATGTGAAAGAAGCAAAAAAATATTGGGAAGCTGGTACAAAAGAGCTTGGAAAAAATGAAATTGAATTAGAGTTATTAAATGAAGATGTTGAATTATCTAAGAAAACTGGTGAATATTTAAAAGGTGAACTGGAAAAGAATTTACCAGGCTTAACAGTGAAAATTAAACAACAACCATTCGCACAAAAGTTGAAATTAGAAGATGCGGGTGATTATGTCATGTCATTCTCTGGATGGGGGGCAGACTTCCCAGATCCGATCACATATCTTGATATGTTTGTAACAGATGGGTCACAAAATAAGATGAAGTACTCTAATCCGAAATACGATGAAATCATTATGAAAGCGAAAAAAGATGGAAGCGATGTAAATGCTCGCTGGAAAAACTTACTTGAGGCAGAAAAAATGTTACTTGATGACGCTGCGATTGTTCCAGTATACCAACGTGGTAGAGCATACTTACAAAGAGAAACAATTAAAGATATGTACAACCATAAATATGGCCCTGATGTGAGCTTCAAATGGGCATCCGTAGGGAAATAAAAAAAGCAGGCTAACCACCTGCTTTTTTTAATACGTGCGTTTCTTATAAATGCCTTTTCCGCCAACTTGATTCCAGCCGGATTGTACATCCAAACTTTTGTTAACAAACTTCATTTTTTCTTTTCCGCCAAAGAGCTTTTCGCCAATGCTATTTGTAATGACACCAATCAATGCTGTTATTCCGATGATGAGGGCAGCAACCGTAATAAAATCAACAAAAAAAGCAATCATTTGCAAACTCCCCCTTTGCCTGTCTGTATGTTTATTGTATGAGATAAAAAATAAAAAAGAAAGAAATGTCAGAAAAAAATAATTTACTTTAGAAATCGTGTGGACAGGAGGGAGAATATTTGTTAAAATAAGAACAAATGTTCCTTTTCATTCTCATTTGTATAGTCTTACATTTCTTAATTGATTTATCAGGAAAAAGTAAGAAAACGTTCTCTTTTTCATAGGGAAGATTATAGATAAATAACTATATATTATATGAAAAATCTAGGGGGAATGAGTATTGAAAGGGTTGAAAGTTATTGTTCAAGTACAGATAAATTGAGCGTAATCATGTTACATAGCAGTGGAATACACGGAAGAGTTTTCTCAACTAGCAGGAAATTTACTGTATATTTCTTGCAAAATCTATTGTATAATGATTATAGAAGTTACTTATTAAAAGTAATTGTTGTTTATTATAAGTTGTTGCTTACATGAAATGCGATTTTTGTACTTTTCAATAAGACAAGTTATCGCGAAAAATTGCTGAAGTTAGAAATTAAAACTGTATTTAGTACAGAATTTGTACTCTTTAAGGAGAGTGAGCTTTGTATGGTAACATTATATAGTTCTCCAAGCTGTACGTCTTGTAGAAAGGCGAAATTATGGCTAGAGGAAAATCATATTCCCTATACAGAACGTAATATTTTCTCAGATCCATTAACAATTGAGGAAATTAAAGAGATTTTACGTATGACAGAAAGCGGAACGGATGAGATTATTTCTACTCGTTCGAAAGTTTTCCAAGAATTGAATGTAAACTTAGAATCTTTACCACTTCAAGATTTATATAAGATGATTCGTGACTATCCAGGGATTTTACGTCGTCCAATTATGATTGACGAGAAACGCCTTCAAGTTGGTTACAACGAAGACGAAATTCGCCGTTTCTTACCACGTACAGTAAGAACGTTCCAATTACGTGAAGCACAACGTCTTGTAAATTAATTATAATAATATGAAAACCTTCTACCTATTATATAGTAGAAGGTTTTTTTTAATGTTTCACATTGCGTAATCGAACTTGTTGTACGATAAAGCCGATGCATAAAATAGTGAAAATGAACAAATAAGGAATGCTTGCAGTGAAACTTGGGTTGTTATGAAAAAAGGTGGCAAGTCTGTCTTCATGTGTAACCATTTTTCCTGCAGTATAGGCAAGAATCGCTGCACCGCAATAAATGAGGAATGGAAATCGTTCCATAAGTATTAAAATAAGTTTGCTACCCCAAATAATAATAGGGATAGAAATGAGTAAGCCAATTATGACGAGTAAAAATCTCCCGTGAGCTGCACCTGCAATGGCAATAACATTATCAAACCCCATAACGAGATCCGCGAAAACAATTGTCCGCACAGCTTGGAATAAAGTTGTTTTTCCTTGAATAGCAGAAAGATCGTTGTTATTATCAGTTAATAAATTGACTGCAATTAATGTAAGTAAAACCCCGCCAATCAGTTGTAGAAATGGAATGTCGAGTAAATAGACAGCTAATATAGTAAGGGCAATTCTTAGTACGATTGCTAAAAGAGTACCAATCAAAATAGCTTTATTTCGTTTCGATTCAGGTAAATTTCGGCTAGCTAGTGCGATGACAATTGCATTGTCACCACCTAATACAACATCGATACCGACAATCATTAGTACGGATGTTAAAAACTCTAAGTCCATTCGTCTGCCTCCATTTATGATGTTTTAATAAGCGAACTGTATGTATGTGATGAAGAAAGTTGTTGTTAAATAATCTCTTCCAATAGAAGTTTCACTTTATTAAAGTGTACGGGGGAATGTGGAAATGTATGTCCAAATTTTTTGTAAGTAAGAAATCGCTATAATAATATATTTATGTAGTTGATCGAGTAAAGATAGGCATATAACTATTTTTGTAAAATAAATCGATTTTATTTCCATTCTGGAGAATCTTATCATAAAATGAGAGTACAAGAATCTATTGATTTGTCATATGAGTGGGGAATCCCTTCATAACAATTCTAAGCAGGAAGGGAGAGTTGTATTTTGGATATTGAAAGAATTAATGATCATACGATGAAATTTTTTATTACGTACATTGATATAGAGGATAGAGGATTTAATCGTGAAGAAATTTGGTATGATCGCGAACGAAGTGAAGAGCTCTTTTGGGAGATGATGGACGAAGCTCGTGATCATGACGATTTCTTTATTGATGGGCCGTTATGGATTCAAGTGCAAGCAGTCGATAAAGGGATTGAAGTACTTGTCACGAAAGCAGAGCTTTCAAAGGACGGACAAAAGCTGGAACTACCGATAGGGGTAGACAAAATTATAGATATTCCTCTAGATGAAGGCATCGAATCATTATTCCAACAAGAGTTAGTCGAAGAGGTAGAAGAACAAACAGGAACAAACTTTAATGAAGATGGTACGTTTGGCTTTTTAATTAAATTTAATGATTTTGAAGATGTCATTTCATTAAGTCATCGTCTTATCTTTGAAGATATAAAAGATGAGCTGTATTCATTTGAGAACCGCTATTATGTATATGTGGAATTCGATGAAGTGCTACATGATGAAGAAGAAATCGATCGTATTTTAAGTATTATTTTAGAATATGGGGAAGAATCAACTTTAACAATTCATCGTGTAAGTGAGTATGGAAAACAAATTGTGAAAGAGCATGCGCTTGAAACGATTCGCAATAATTTTCCTGCTAAAACGTAGGCCGATTTCTGTAGTATGAAATCGGCTTTTTATATGAAGAATAGGAAAGCTTTCTTAGTTAGGAGGTAAGAGATGAAAAATACGTTAAAGCTGATTTTCTTTATCCTGCTATTGTTCGCATTATTTGTTTCGTTACGTATGTTTATTGATGTAGCATTTTATTCAGATGTGATTGGGATAAAAGATGTTTCGATTTTAGGTATTATTAGTATTTTATTTACAGTATCTGCGTTTTTAATTGGTTGCGTTATTTTCTTAGAAAATCGCCACCCATCTAAAACACTTACATGGTTAATTGTGTTAGGGATTTTTCCGGTATTTGGCTTCTTTGCTTATTTATTATTTGGACAAAATTTTCGGAGAAAAAGAATGTTTCAAAAGAAGGCGTTACTTGATGAACAGGCGTTTTTACAATATAAAGGGCATGAAGATTACGAAGAAAGAATTTTACGCAATCATAAGCATCAAGAGCTGTTATTTCGTTTAGCGGATCGCTTAGGCGCTTTAAATATTTCATTTCAAACTGAAACGAGGACATTAACAAATGGAGATGAAACGTTTCAGGCCATTTTAGATGGATTAAAACGAGCAAAACATCACATTCATATGGAATATTACATTGTGCGTGATGATAAATTAGGAACAGAAATTAAAGATATTTTAATACAAAAATCAAAAGAAGGCGTTGTTGTTCGTTTTTTATATGATGCGGTTGGAAGTTTTAAGTTATCAAAATCGTATATTGAAGAATTAAACGATGCAGGTGTTGAAATGATTCCGTTTTTTCCTGTGCGCTTTCCGATTTTAAACGATAAGATTAATTATCGAAATCATAGGAAAATTGTTGTGATTGATGGGAACGAAGGGTTTGTAGGCGGATTAAATATCGGTGATGAGTATTTAGGGAAAAGTAAATATTTTGGCTTTTGGCGAGACACGCATTTGTATTTACGTGGTGAAGCGGTTCAAAGTTTACAGCTTATTTTCCTTCAAGATTGGTTTTATATGACTGGAGAGGCTGTGCTAGCTCCTGAATATTTACAAGCAAAAGCAGTTGAGGGTGATCATTGGGGAGGCGTGCAGCTCGTTGCAGGCGGCCCTGATAATAAGTGGGAAACGATTAAGCATTTATATTTTGCAATGATCGCTTCTGCTCGGAAATCTATTTGGATTGCAACGCCGTATTTTATTCCGGATGATGATATTTTATCCGCATTAAAGGTAGCTGCGCTTGCTGGTATTGATGTTCGTTTGTTAATGCCGAGTAAGCCTGATAAGCGTACTGTCTTTTACGCATCGAGATCGTACTTCCCAGAGCTTTTAGATGCAGGGGTAAAGATATATGAGTATGAAAAAGGTTTTCTCCATAGTAAAGTTGTCATTGTCGATTCTGATTTAGCTTCAATTGGGACAGCTAATATGGATATGAGAAGTTTTCATTTGAATTTTGAAGTAAATGCCTTTTTATATGATACAGATAGCATTAAAAGACTTGTTCAAGACTTTAAAGATGATTTAGAAGAATCAAGTGAAATTCATGTCGATCATTTTCATAAAAGGCGTCTTCATAGACGAATTGTTGAATCAACGTACCGGTTATTATCCCCTTTATTATAAAAAGAGATGTCCGAAATTGGGACATCTCTTTTTTTAAAGGAATTTGTAATAAATTGTAGAATGTAAAGAGCTGAAAGGATGTGATTACGATATTTATAGCTAAAAGAGAAAACGGAGAAAAAATTCATTTACTCTACAATTGTAATGAAGAGCTTTTGCGCCGTATGCGTCAACAGGAACGATTCTTTTGTGTAGCTTGTGGAAAGGAAGTACAAATGAAATTAGGGAAACAAAAAAGTTGGCATTTTGCTCATAAAAAAGTGGATTCATGTCTTGCCTTTTATGAAGCGGAATCTATGTATCATAGGCACGGTAAAGAATTGTTATATAGGTGGTTCGAACGTCAAAACTTTCATGTAGATATAGAGCATTATCTGCCCCAGATTCAGCAACGACCAGATATTTTTATAGAGAGAGCAGGGAGAAAAATTGCGATTGAATACCAATGCGCAAATCTTTCTATAGAGCAGCTGTACAAACGAACCTATTCGTATTGGCGAGCGGGTATACAGGTCATTTGGATCATTGGTGGAAATCAATTGAAAAAGCAATCTGCATATTGGATGAAATTTTCCTCACTTATGGCTTTCTCCTTACAATCTTATCCTCAACCATTTCTTATTTTCTTCTGTTCCAAACAAAAATCATTTATGAAATGCGCGTTTCTCACTTCTTTTTCTACAAGCGTCTCTTTCTCACATACTATATATTTACCAACTGAAACTACTACTTTTGAACTACTCTTTTCCCCTGTTCCTTTCCAAAAAGAAATATTAGACCGAGAATGGAAGCAACGAAAGGACTATTTTCGAAAAAATGCTTTGCCTATTTGGAATTATAATTATAAGTCACTATTACGCCTCTTATATCAATTTAAATGTACCCCAGCGAGCTTTCCTTCTGAAATTGGTGTTCCACTCCCTTCTGGATTTGCTTTTCAAACAAACCCATTTATATGGCAAGCTTTTCTATATATGAAGTGTATAGGGGAGCTTGCAGTAGGAGAGTGTATTTCTCTTCAATATGTGTGTAGTTATGTAAAAAAGTATACGAAAAGGCGTATGCTCCCGTACTTTTCAAAGCATATATGGAAAGTAGCAGTTACTGAATATATGACATTCTTATGTTATACAGGTGTATTACGTAAAGTGGAGACTTATAAGTACCGGAAAATAAGGGGGATCGTTATGTTAAAAACAGAGGAGGAAGTTATGAAATATGATGAAACTTGTTTAGCGTATGCC
The DNA here is from genome assembly GCF_022663675.1 of Bacillus cereus group sp. BfR-BA-01355. Lineage (NCBI taxonomy): Bacteria > Bacillati > Bacillota > Bacilli > Caryophanales > Bacillaceae > Bacillus > Bacillus cereus group sp. BfR-BA-01355. The sequence continues at coordinate 19,415 of NZ_JAKUFY010000067.1, read as the reverse complement.
TTATCTTTATTTGAGGCAAAGTACAACATGAGAGAAGGAAAAGGGGATATAATAAAGACTGATTGTGAAGGAATTACATAAGAAAAAAACGAATTGTACTTAAGTAGAGATAATTAAAGGAGGGCTTAAAGAATGTCTGAACAAAACAAAGCGAAAACATTACCAGATCGCAATGAGATTGAAGAAGCAAGTACGTGGCGATTAGAAGATATTTTCCAAACAGATGCAGAATGGGAAAAAGAATTCCAAGCTATTAAAGAGCTATTACCGAAGTTAACTGAATTTAAAGGGAAACTTGGTGACTCTGCGGACAATTTACTTGAGGCATTGCAATATGAAGACGAAATTTCAATGCGATTAGGTAAGCTATATACATATGCTCATATGCGTTACGATCAAGATACAACAAACTCTGTATATCAAGCATTAAATGATCGCGCAACAAATTTATATTCACAAGTATCTAGTAGCACAGCGTATATTGTACCTGAAATTTTGTCGGTTTCAGAAGATACACTGCAAACATTCTTGAAGGAAAATAGAGATTTAAGTGTATATGAACATGCATTAGAAGAAATTACACGTCAACGCCCGCACGTATTATCAGAAGCTGAGGAGGCTTTATTAGCGGAAGCATCTGAAGTAATGAGTTCATCAAGCAATACATTTGGTATGTTGAATAACGCGGATTTAAAATTCCCATCTATTAAAGGTGAAGACGGAGAAGAAATAGAAATTACACATGGTCGTTACATTCAGTTTTTAGAAAGTGATGATGGCCGTGTTCGCGAAGATGCATTTAAAGCTGTATATGAAACGTACGGGAAATTTAAAAATACATTCGCAAGTACGTTAAGCGGAGCAGTAAAACGTAATAATTTCAATGCGCGTGTTCGTAAATATGATTCTGCTCGCCAAGCTGCACTAAGCAATAATAATATTCCGGAAGCAGTATATGATCAACTTGTTGAAACGGTAAATGACAACTTACATTTATTACACCGTTACATCGATATTCGTAAGCGTGCATTAGGACTTGATGAGCTTCATATGTATGATTTATATACACCACTTGTACCAGAAGTGAAAATGAATGTGAAATACGAAGAAGCGCAAGACCTTTTATTAAAATCTTTAAACGTACTTGGTGATGAATATGTTGATATTTTGAAAGAAGCATATGAAAATCGCTGGGTAGATGTGTATGAGAATAAAGGAAAACGAAGCGGGGCATATTCATCTGGTGCATATGGAACAAATCCGTATATTTTAATGAACTGGCATGATAATGTAAATAATTTATTTACACTTGCTCATGAGTTTGGTCATTCGGTGCATAGTTACTATACAAGAAAAACACAACCGCACGTATATGGTGATTATTCCATCTTCGTAGCAGAAGTGGCATCAACTTGTAATGAAGCGCTTCTAAATGATTATTTATTAAAAACGACAGAAGATAAGAAAGAGCGTCTATATTTATTAAATCATTATTTAGAAGGATTCCGTGGTACTGTATTCCGTCAAACGATGTTTGCAGAGTTTGAACATATTATTCATAAGAAAGTACAAGAAGGACATGCTGTTACGCCAGACATGCTAACGGAAATCTACTACGATTTAAATAAGAAATATTTCGGTGACGCTTTAGTAATCGACGAAGAGATTGGTTTAGAATGGTCTCGTATTCCGCACTTCTACTACAACTATTACGTATATCAATACGCAACAGGATTTAGTGCAGCGACAGCTCTATCTAAACAGATTTTAGAAGAAGGACAACCAGCAGTAGAACGTTATATTAACGAGTTCTTAAAAGCAGGAAGCTCTGATTATCCAATTGAAGTGCTGAAAAAAGCAGGAGTAGATATGGTATCTCCTGAACCAGTAAAAGAGGCACTACAAGTATTTGAAGAGAAATTAAATGAATTAGAAGCATTATTATTTGAAGAAAAGTAATGAAAAAAGACGAGAGATTGTATCCTCGTCTTTTTTGTTGAATAAATTCAATGTCGATATTTGTCGAAAAAATAAGGTGAATTTCTTTGTTTTTCTAACTGAAAGGATAGTTTTACAGCTGATTTTTGAAATTAAAACCCTTTGAATCTTTTTTTATGATTGAAATAAGAGAGAGTGATAACGATGATTCCAAATAAAAGAGGTAAGGCAATAATTTTAGGAAAAGCTTGTAGTAGAGAGAGGATGTACAAGAAAAAAGAAACGATGACAGCTAGAAAGAGAAGAGCAATATAAGATTTTTTCATAAATAACCCCCCTAAATGACCTTTTTTATAGCTTATTCAAAAATGAAAACGTTTAGAATGTGACAAAAGTGTGAATTTCGACAAAAGGGGTTGTCATCTGGCGTCGAATCTTGTAATATAATAAGCGTGAACGAATTCACATACAAACATATACCCCTTTGTTTGAACGTGAAAATTTCTCCCATCCCCTTTAATATTTTTATAAGCCGTAAAGAAAAAGACCTGGTGTTTACACCAGGTCTTTTTCTTTTGCTATCCATTTCCAATAACGTTCGCATTTTACTTCAATCATTTGTACTTTTCGTTTCAGTTGTAATTTTTTAAGTTCGCGCTCAATTTCTTGCTGCGGACAGTCATAAATAAATGCTACTTCTTTTGAAGATATAAATTGTGTTGCTTCTAGTAATGCTTCTAAAGGTGGTAATGGTTCTGGCTCAATTTCACATTTTACAAGTTCTTTCAATAATTGTACGTATACATCGTAGGAATAATTTCCAGCGATTTTAATACCTTCTTCATCTGAGTTCGCATGAAAAAAGACGAGGGAGGGTATTTCTGTAATATGCATCTCATTCGTGAATTTCAAGTCACATTGGAAAGCTTTTTTTGCACTAGCAGAATGTAGATCTTTTTTAAATTCTTCTACATCAATATTGCTATCTTTCGCACATGCAAGTAATAGTTCGCAGTCAGGGTTTGATACATTTTCAAGGAAAATGTATTCTTGGAGTTTTCGCAAAAACTTCGAACCTGCTTTTCGGCCTTGCAACTCCGCCGCCTTAATTGCCATCGAAACTAAATATGGTGTTGACGATGCTTCTTGCATATGTACCTTTCCATCACATGAAAAACCTTGTAAACTTGTTGTCTTTTCCCACACAAATCGAATATTAGCAGGTTTATTCCATTTGTGTGAGGAAGCGTTCGTTCCATCCACTTTTCCTGTTACGATATGACGAATAGAGAAGTATTTCCCGTATTCAAGCCATAGTTTAATAATAAAAGGCTCAATTTCCCAGCAATCTTTACAAAGTGGATCAATAAATAAATATGCTTCTACAGACTTATGCTCGCATGCGGAAGGAGATGGCATATTTATATGCTTTGCTTCCTGCTTATCCATTACACTTCACCTGTTTCGTTTGGAGTATTAACCATATGCTGAGCGGTTAATGCTAAACGTTCAAAAACAAACTCTCTTATATGACCATGCACTCCAGTATCATCCATTGCTTGCTCCATACATGATAGCCAAGCCTCTGCTCGTTTTGGAGTAATCTCAAACGGAAGATGGCGTGCCCTTAACATAGGATGACCATGTTCTTCAGTGTACAAATTAGGACCACCTAAATATTGTGTTAGAAATTGCTTCTGCTTCCTAGCGGTTTCTGTTAAATCTTCCGGGAAGATGGGAGATAAGTCAGGGTGTTTACTGACATAGGAATAAAATGTATCTACTAATATTGCAATGCATTGTTCACCGCCAATTGCTTCAAATGGTGTCATCGGTTGCTTGCTCATCCTTTATAAACTCCTTTTTCCATGAAATGTATATCTATTGTAGCAATGGAATGTTCGAGAGGGCAAATAAACAGCCTTCTCAAACATTCTTTGCTTATTCTACGGGTGTAAACTTTTTTAGTAAGATGTATCCACTAGTGAAACATATTCACTAGTGGAATTTTCACTTTAGCGTGCTTTGTTTTGTTTGGCAAGGAAAAAGCGTTTTACTTTGTTATTTGTATGACGAACAGGTATGTTATGTTGCGTTAATAAATGAATAAATGCAGCTTTTCCTGTTTCTTCATCTTGCACTTCAAATTCAATTTCATAATCATCGTGATTGTAATAGAAACTATGATCAAAGACAAGCGTTCCGCCTTTAAATAATGCTTCGGCTCTTTCAGTTGTTAAACTACCCATATAAGTTAAAGTGGAAACAGGAATTTGTAATTTGTGTAGTTGATCCATTACAGCCCCTGGAATGATTACGTTTGTTTCCATCATCATTCTTGCTTCGTCTTCTGTTACGACTTGATGCGTTTCTAACAACCCGACTTCTGCAGGTTGTTTCAATGTTAATGTATAAATTTCTCCTTTATGACGAATACGAAGTGCAGAGCCGGCTTCTTTTAACGAGAAGCCCGGTGTTTCAAAGTAGTGATTCACCTGTTTCGTAAATGCTTCAATAGAGAATGATTTACATAATGTATCGAATTCTTCTTCTGTAACAATATTTTTAAATTCAATTTCAATTTCTTGTGTCATTGTATGCGCGCTCCTTTTAAAAAATAATTCTTTACACATTATCGCTTTTTCATAAATTTGGTTCAATGTTTTATTTGTTTGCGTCCATGTTATGATACAATAATACTGTTAAGTAAGACAGGAAGTTGAGATGGAGGAGTTAGAGCATGCAAAATAAAATTCAAGTTAAGAGCGTAGAAAAGAGAGAGAATGCGCTTATTTTTTGTGCGGAAAATAATGAAATAGAGGTAAAGGAGTTAAGTGCGCGTAATCACGTACTTGTAGACTCAGACAATTTATCATTTTTATATATTTTAGAAAACGAATCATCTTTCATTTATGTAAGTATTCCGCACACATGCTGGGAAGCAATGCATGAAGCGATGAATAACGATATAGTAATGTTCGTTCGTGTGAATGACGTTGAAATGGAATTAGAAAATTTAAAAGAAGAAGTAGAATATTTAGTTGAAAATATTGAAGGTAATGCAAATTACGGAGAAGAACTAGTAACTGCTGTAGAAAAAGTATTTCTATAAGCAAATGGATTGATTTTGGTGGTGGTTGAAATGAATCGAAATTGGGAAGAATTTTTAGCACCTTACCATCAAGCGGTGGCAGAGCTGAAAGTGAAACTAAAAGGAATGCGTACTCAATTTGCAATGTTGACAGAGCATTCTCCAATTGAGTTTGTAACAGGAAGGGTAAAGTCGGTTGCTAGTATTATTGATAAAGCGGAGAAGAGAAATGTACCGCTAGATCGGCTGAGAGAAGATATGCAAGACATCGCGGGCCTTCGAATGATGTGTCAATTTGTTGATGAGATTAAGCCTGTTGTAGAATATCTTCGAAAACGAAATGACTTTGAAATCGTGGAAGAACGTGATTATGTCACGCAAAAGAAAGATAGCGGCTATCGCTCTTATCACGTTGTCATTAGTTACCCCGTTCAAACGATTCAGGGAGAAAAAAAAGTATTGGTAGAAATCCAAATACGCACGTTAGCAATGAACTTTTGGGCAACAATTGAGCATTCTTTAAATTATAAATATAGTGGACGTTTTCCTGAAGATATTAAAATACGCTTGCAACGTGCAGCGGAAGCGGCGTTTTTATTAGATGAAGAAATGTCTTCTATTCGTCTTGAGATTCAAGAAGCGCAGAAGGCTTTTTCAAGAAAGCAAGAAACGAAAGATTCCGAATCATAAACTAAAGGGTGTTGGGCGATGAAATTTACAATTATGTCAAAGGGAGATCAATCATCAGATACACTGGCAAGCACGATGAAAGAGTACTTGTTAGATTTTGGATTTACAATGGATGAAAAGGAACCCGATATTGTAATTTCTGTTGGGGGAGATGGAACGCTTTTATATGCGTTTCATCGTTATTATAATCGATTGGATGAAACAGCATTTGTTGGTGTACATACAGGACATTTAGGTTTCTATGCAGATTGGTTACCGACAGAAGTAGAGAAATTAGTAATTGCGATTGCGAAAACACCATTCCAAGTGGTGGAATATCCGCTTTTAGAAGTGATTATTCGCTATGTGAATGGAAGTAAAGAGTCACAGTATTTGGCGATGAATGAGGCGACTGTAAAAAGTGCAGAAGGTACATTAGTAACAGAAGTAGAAATACGCGGAGAATATTTTGAAACATTCCGCGGGGACGGCCTTTGTATTTCTACTCCTTCAGGAAGTACTGCATATAATAAAGCGCTTGGCGGAGCAATTATTCACCCTTCTATTGAAGCGATTCAAATTGCAGAAATGGCGTCCATTAACAATCGTGTGTTTCGTACTGTGGGATCGCCACTCGTATTGCCGAAGCACCATACATGTGTGTTAAAGCCAGCTGCAGGAATGAACTTACAAATTACAGTGGATCATTTAACGATGGTTCATCAAGATGTGAAATCAATCCAGTATCGCGTCGCAAACGAGAAAGTACGATTTGTTCGTTTCCGCCCGTTCCCGTTCTGGAAACGAGTTCGTGACTCGTTTGTTGCAGATAAATAGAAAGGGTTATAAATTTGAACAGATTTACATTGAAATGGGATATAGGACTGGCTGAAGAGAGTACTTTAGTTAGGGAATTTTTGAAAACGAAAGGTATTTCTAAAGCCGCTTTAACGGATATAAAGTTTCACGGCGGGGCAATTGAAGTAAATGGTCAACATGCGAGTGTTCGTCATCAGTTGCGCGCTAGTGAAGAATTACGCATCTTTTTTCCAGTGGAGGAAAGAAGTGAAGGGATGATTGCAGAAGATATCCCTTTATGCATTGTATATGAAGATGATGCGGTTCTTATCATTAATAAAGAGGCGAACATGTCAACGATTCCATCTAGGGAACATCCGACAGGGAGTGTTGCCAATGCGCTTTTATCTCATTATGATAAGCAGCATCTTGCAAGTACAGTACACATTGTAACACGGTTAGATCGTGATACTTCAGGGCTTATGCTTATTGCAAAAAATCGTTTCGTGCATCATCTTTTATCGAAGCAGCATCAACAAAAAGCTGTGAAACGAACGTATGAAGCAATTGTTCACGGTGAGATGGTAGAACGAGAAGGAATGATTGATGCACCAATTGGTCGGAAATCTGATAGCATTATTGAGCGAACGGTTTGTGAGGATGGACAAAGGGCAGTTACTCATTTTAAAGTAATTGATAGTACATATCATAAGACACATGTAGCGCTGGAGCTTGAGACAGGAAGAACGCATCAAATTCGTGTGCATATGGCTCATATAGGACATCCATTACTTGGTGATAACTTATATGGAGGAAGAAGGGATGAAATGAAACGGCAAGCACTTCATAGTAAATCTTTGACGTTTTATCATCCTATTTTAGAGAAAGAAATGTCTTTCACTATAAAGATTCCAAGCGATATGCAAGAGTTACTTAGGAATGCTTAAAAAGGGAACAAAATTCTTATGTTATAAAGAATTTTGTTCCCTTTTTTCTTAGCGGAATAATATTAAAATTTGGTTTTCACGCGTACGCTTTATAACGAAAAATCCACTTTCGGCTTTTGTAGCAATGCCATTGTCATTTGGACGACAATATCCATGCGTTTCGCAAGTGCCGTCATCACGTACTAACATTTGCCCAATTAATCCGACAGGAAGCCACTCGGCGCGATCTTTTCTTGCTACATATTTGCAAGCTGGATCCCATTCTGTATTTAAAAGAGGTTGTATTTCTTCTGATTCCGTCCATACATATTGGCGTTTTCCAAAGTTGTCTGTTTTATAGCGTTTTTGCCAACTTAAAGCCCCGCTATTTCCTATAAGTGCAGGAGTTGCACTAGATATTCCTAAAATGAACGAATCGTGTGAAGTAGCTATCCGAATTTTTTCTTCGCTACTAAATGTAACGAAATAACCGACATCAATAGGTTTATGACCTTCTGTTTCAAACATTTGTGCAAAATCCGTTCCGCTTGCATTGTAAGACGCGCCCTCAATATACATTTCTCCATTATGGGCAAGCCATTTAGCACCGATATTATGGTCGGTGTCGTTTGCACCATTTGCAATAAACCAGGAATAAGCTTCTTCTGCAGTGCCGAAGCGCCCCATAATATGGCTACCTGCAAAATGAGCTGTTGATGTATGATGACCTTCCGCATGAGAAGAGGAGCCGTTAGCGATAGTTGCGGTTCCTTCTGCGTGTGCTGCTTCGCCTAAAGCAGTCGTCTGTTTACCCTCCGCATGAGAATAAGCACCGCCTGCTGTCGTTTCACTTCCCTCACTATGCGAACTATGTCCAGTTGCTTTTGAGTTGGATCCTTCTGCATGAGAGAAAGAACCTTTTGCGTGTGTTAATAAGCCTTCCGCATGTGCTGCCATGCCCTCCGCATGAGAGTGAAGCCCCTCCGCATATGCATATCGGCCGCCCCTTTTAACTTTTGTATTTTCAGGTGTAGGTGTCTCAATTATGAGTGGTTTTTCAGTTTGTATATCATTCGATGAAGCTAATGCTTCTTTTATTTTTTTTACTTTGTTTATAATAGCAGCTGGAATTTCTGGTTCCACTTTTTTATTTATTGCTACAGAATTATTTTCTTCCGCCGTTTCTTCTGTTTGGTTAGAACGTAGTACCTGTTCATCTTGATTTGAGAGCTGTTTATTTTTTTGTTGCATCTTTATTTTTCTGCGATCGATTATGTGGTTCATCACAGCATTTTCTAAAGAGACATATGTTGGTTTTACTTTGCTTTTTTTTGATGACTCTTGTTCTTCTAGTTCTTCTATGGCTGCAGCCCGAATGCTACACCAGTTGTTAATTCCGTACATGGGCAGATATAAAGGGGGAAATTTTCTTTTTTGTTTAGAAGATTTTTTCTTCATTCTGTCACCTCCTGCGACATTATATGTAAAGTAATTAAAAAAAGATGCACTTTATTGCATCTTTTTTTAATTACTTTACCTAGTTTTATATGAGATCTGCCTAAATAATACGGTAATCTCTCGCTAAGTAAGGTAGTTATGAAATTGGACGGAACTTCTCAGCGACAAAAGGTAAAGAAGAAGGGACAGAGATAGTCTCCATTTCAGGATAACGTAATCCGGTTAATTTGCCACCAAATACAGCACCAGTATCAATATTGACTGTCTGATTGACGAATCGAGGTTCTTTTACTGGTGTATGTCCATATACAATCCAAGCTTGCCCCTTGTATTCTTGCGCCCAATCGCGACGGACAGGTGAGCCATCGGCATGCTTTTCTCCTGTAATATCACCATATAATACAAAGGTTTGTACTTTTTTATCTCGTCTTCCTATGTAATCTTGCCGAATCCCAGCGTGACATACGATTACTTTTTTTTCATCTAGTATGTGGTAGAGTGGTGATTGTTCATAAAGAGTGATAAACTTTTCTTTTATAATGTTTTGCTTATGAGAAGGAAGTGCCTCATATTCAGCGACAGTTGTTTCAAGTCCGTGAGCGATTGTTACATTACGTCCAAGGAAAAATCGATATAGTTTATTACAGTGATTTCCAGGAGCGTAATAAGCTTCTTTTTTATGTATGACAAGTTCCCATACAATTTCGATCATACGTAATGAATGAGGACCACGGTCTGTAATATCACCAACGAATGCAAGTTTACGTTGTTCAGGGTGGATCGGTAGACCGCTACTCCAGTTATACCCTAGCTTCTCTGTTAAATTTTGAAACTCTTGGAAGCATCCATGAATATCTCCTATAATGTCATATTTCATATTTAAACCTCCATCGTATTTTTCATTAGTATATCTAAAAAAGGATAGAGATAAAAATATAGCGTTTTTGTGTTGTTCATTTAAACATAAAGCTTTTCGTTCTTGAGCGAATATTTAAAATGAATCCAATCGCAATCATGTATGTAAGCAGTGAACTTCCTCCGTAGCTCATAAGAGGTAATGTTATCCCTGTAATGGGAAGTAATCCGATTGTCATCCCGATATTTTGGAATACTTGGAAAGTAAACATTCCGATTGTACCAGCGCAAATGTAACTACCGAAAGGGTCATTACTTTCTAAAGCGATATGAATCATTCGAAAAATGAGTAAGAAAAAAAGTGAAATAATGACACTTGCACCTAGAAATCCAAATTGTTCAGCGACATTAGTGAAAATAAAATCTGTATGTGGTTCTGGAAAATATACTTGTCCATTTTCCCACCCCTTTCCTTGCATTTCTCCGGATCCAGTCGCTAAGAATGCTTGTCTTAATTGATAGCCTTGCGCATCATATTTGTAAGGTGCCAACCATCCGTAGAAGCGATTTAATTGATATTCTTTTAAAATGTGTGCTTTAAAGAAATCTGTGTGAGTAAAAAAAATATATATTAATGTAGATCCAGCCACGAAAGTACCTGAAACTAATCCGAAAATAAAACGCCATCGTATGCCAGAAACTAGTATCATTGCTGCAAGCATCGCTGAAATGACCATTGTGTTTCCTAAATCTGGTTCTTTTGCAATAAGTAGTAGTGGTGGCAAGCTTGTCGCAAATATTTTTCCAAGTAATAAAAAATCGTCACGCATTGTTTGGGAAAAATATTTCTCATTATGATTTGCTATAATTCGTCCAATGACGATAATTAAAAACAATTTCATAATTTCAGAAGGCTGAAAATTTCCGATGCCTGGGAGCCTGTACCAAGCGGTAGCGCCTTTAATTGTAACGGCACCTGGTACTTGAAGTTCTAGTCCAATAAGTAGTACCATTGCAAAGCTATACAAATACCAAGCAATTTTTTGATAACGATCGAAATCGATAATCATAATAACACCAATGGCTATAAATCCAATGAAGTACCATTGGATTTGCTTGAGTACAAAATTGACGTTTTGTAAAAATGGCGGTAAGGAGGCTTGCGCACTTGCAATAGCACAACAACTAACAATCCCAATGGCAAATAAAATAAATAGTAATACGTAGTCTATTTGATATTGAGAATTTGAATCTTTCAATGTAGGTATTCCTTTCTACTGCTCTTTATAGTAATGGATTTTATAGTATGAGAAAGAATGTATGAACTATACGAATGATTCACATATAGTCCATACACTTTTGATTTTGCAGAGTAGTTTAATTGTTTAACTCTTTAATAATTATATCCAAACAATGGGCAAGACGTACATGTGCGTCAGGAAAAATATCTAGTTGATGAAGGTAGTATTTTAAGGAACTTTTACACCATTTGTAAGCACTAAGTAGAGCTGTTCTATAGTCTATAGTATTTTGTAAAAATCCATATTCTTTTGCTGTTATAACGAGGTGTGTGAAATCTTCGCAACCTTGAAGTAGTTTATTGTGTATTTGTTGTCCAGCATGGTAGCGAAATTGACTTAAAGGCTCAGAAATGTATATTGCATTTCCTTTAGAAAGTAAAGAAATCCATGAGGCCATATCAACACTACAAGAATATTGTCGCTCTTTAAGGGTGCCAAAAGGTTCAGTGAGCAAGTTCTTTCGAAACAAAGTAGTTGTAGGTTCGCCGATAATGTTGTGGCCGGCCTTTAGCATCCAGTCGCCTAAAAATATTCCGTTTAATGGGGTATCTTCGCTATATAACTTTTGTGTTGGATGGGCATCGCCGATTAGATTTCCATGATCATCAATACGTACTCGATAAGAAGTAACAAGAGCAAGATCTTTATTGGAATCTTGCTCAAAATAGGCCATCATTTTTTGTATTTTATGCTTATAAAACACGTCATCGTCCATTAAAAAATTTATATACTCACCATTTGATTTTTCTATGAGCATAAGGTCATTGTGAAATTGTCCTAGAGTAGAGATATTTCGAATGTATGTTATATTTTTATAATTTGGTAAGTATTGTTCATGGATTAGAGTTGCTGTTTCATCATTTGTACTATCATCTCCGATGATGATTTCAATATTTGAATAAGTTTGTGCCAATGCACTTTCTAGAGCGATTTTGAAATAATGGGGTCGATTATAAGTGGGAATAAGGATAGAAACGAGAGGTAGATTTTTTTCACTCGCCATACATAACTTCCTTTCAGAAGCTTTTTTTTGTAAGAACAATATCTTGGTAACTTGTATATTCTGGTCTGCCGCACCATAAACCATAATGTGGCTTATTGATTATTTCTAGACCATACTTATTCAATAGATTGCAAATATCTGTCTCAGGATAAGCAACTGCAAAATTGGGAATATCTTTATTTACAACGTAGCAATTTTCAATTCGATGATAAAAACCTAATGTACTTTGTCCTGCATTTAAATAATAGGACGATTCAGGATTTATTAGAAAGAATGTAATGAAACATCTCCCGTCTTTTTTTAATACACGTACAATTTCAGATACGTAATGTTCTAATTCTTTTGGAAGAAGATGTGTAAATACAGAAGTTAAAAAGATAAAATCGAATGTTCCGTCTTCATAGGGAAAACGATATTGAGAGGCATCTTCTTTTCCTTCTGGATTATAGAATTGATTGTATATGTCAACATGTTCAAAGTGAAAATTATTACGCATAGTTGAAATGTTATTTTGACACCAAGTAATTCCATCTTTAAACAAATCAAATCCATAATATGCTCCATCATCATTTAAGTAATTCATTAATGGTACAGCCATTCGGCCGACGCCGCAGCCTACATCTAATACTTTTTCATTTGATTTTAAAGCGCCAATTTGAATAAAATGCTTTAGGAACTCTTTTCCCACCTTTTTGAAGTCGCCACCTACATATTGGACGAGTTCAGGAGGGGGGAGTAAAGTCATTTCTTTGTTAAGTTCGCTCATGAGTATACCCCTTTCTTGTGTGAGAATATGCAGTCACTCTATTAATAAAATTTTCAATTTGTAGTGAGAGAACAAAGGAAAACAATTGTTATATGTAAGGAGATTCCACAAAAGAAATACTTAATTGGATTAGAAGTAAGAGAAGAATGAGTGAAAATGGAATCTCCTATAGATTAAATCTTGTTTATTCTTTTCTCCAATAAACGCCAAATACATCAATTTTAGTAATAGGGGCTTTTAAATTTCGTTGCTTTCTAAAGTCTGTCACAGCCTCAGCGCATGGCGGTAGCCCGTAGTCATCGATAATTATATAGCCACCTTTAGAAACTTTATCATATAAGTTCATGAGACCATCCATGGTGGATTCGTACATATCACCATCAAGCCGTGCAATTGCTATTTTTTCAATTGGTGCTGTTGGTAAAGTATCTTTAAACCAACCTTTTAAAAATTTCACTTGATCATTTAGTAAATCATATTTTTTAAAATTCTCTTGTACTTGTTCTAAAGAGACGCGTAAGTAATCGAATGTGTGTAAATAATCACCGTAATCTTTTGGATATTGTTCTAGATTCGGTGCTGGCAAACCTTCAAATGAATCTGCGACCCACACAGTACGATTCGTAATGTTGTTTGCTTGTAAAAAACCATTCATAAAAATGCATGATCCTCCGCGCCATACACCTGTTTCAATAAAATCTCCCTCTATATTTTCACGAACAACGGTTTCCATTGCCTCTTGTAATTGGTTCATACGTTCTCGACCAATCATGCTATGTGCTGCTCTTGGCCAATCCATTCCATCATGACGTTCACTTTTTGAAACATTTGGTTTTACAATTTTTAAGTTATGGTTTTCGGCATATTGCTTAATGAATAAAGGGAGGGGGACTGTAACGGGTTCGAATTCTAGTTCTTTCGAAATATGTAGAGATGCGGGTAAGTATGCCTCATATTCCAACCATATTTCAAATAAAATTGTTTTCTTTAGCAATTCGAGATAAAGCTGAACAGCAGATTTACTTTCCATATTTGTGCCTCCTGCAAAATGTCATACAACAATATGATTATGTAGCTAACGAATGTTTCATGATTGAATTTGAAATTGAAAAAGCAGTAAAACTGATATCAGTTTTACTGCTAAGTAAAAAATTAAGCAACTTTTTCAATAATAATGGATGCACTCGTACCAAGAGCTAATGATAGCCCAAGTCCTGTAACAATTACTTCAACCAATGATGGAGTTGTCGTAATTTGCGTAATTGCTTGAATAACGATAGGTGCTCCAAGTGAGATTAAACTTGATCCAGTACCTGGTACAGGTACTCCATTCACTTGGATTGTAAGACCTCCTAATAAGCTTACTGTTGCAGTATTAGCGATAACAGTAATTTTATAGAATCCAGTTTCGCTAATTACGAAAGTGTCAGCATCTAATTGAGAAATTGCTGTACCAAACTGAGATCCAACAGTATTAAATGGTACCGGATCATTAATTCCTAGATCTAAAGAAATCCCACCGGAGTTAAATGCATATAATCCTGCTGGAAGTCCTAATCCGGATGGTCCAGTCGGTCCAGTAGCCCCCGTAGGTCCAGTAGCTCCCGTAGGTCCGGTAGCCCCAGTGTCACCAGTAGGCCCGGTAGGTCCAGTAGCCCCAGTGTCACCAGTAGGCCCCGTAAGTCCAGTAGCCCCAGTGTCACCAGTAGGCCCGGTAGGTCCAGTAGCCCCAGTGTCACCAGTAGGCCCGGTAGGTCCAGTTATTCCAGTTCCTCCGCCAGTAGGTCCAGTAGGCCCGGTAGGTCCAGTAGGTCCAGTAGGTCCGGTAGGCCCCGTAGGTACAGTAGGCCCGGTAGGTCCGGTAGGTCCAGTAGGCCCGGTAGGCCCAGTTGGAAGGGTAAACGGTGGTATCGGTGGTAATGTTGGTCCTACAAGATTAGGGTCAAATGCACTAGCTGATAAAGATTCATCGGGATTTAATCCATTTGAATAATTATTATTTGACATAAATTCACCTCCATAAAGCGTTCATTATATAGTAGATGCAAAACCGAAAGAAAATGACACGGACATTTGAATTATTGAAAAGAAATCTTAAACTACTTGAACAATTTAAAAAAATGGAAAGTTTAGTATATGTATAACATATGATTGATTTGGAAGAGGGTGATTATGTTGAACAAGCAAGGAATTACAATTAGTTTATGTATGATTGTTCGAGATGAGGAGGAGACAATAGCCCGTTGTTTAGAGACAGTTGAGAAAATTGTGGATGAAATTATAGTAGTGGATACAGGTTCCGTCGATCGAACGAAAGAAATCGTAGAGAAATACACTTCTAACATATATGATTTCCAGTGGATTGATGATTTTGCGGCAGCAAGAAATTTTTCTTTTTCAAAAGCGACGCAAGAGTATATATTGTGGCTAGATGCAGATGACGTATTATTAGAAGATGCTCAAGAAGCATTGAAACTCTTAAAAATAGAATTAGATCCTAAATTTGATGCTGTTTCGATGCCTTATCATCTTGCGATGGATTCTAACGGGAAACCTTTATATTGTACAAAAAGAAATCGACTTGTAAAGCGTGAAAAACAATTTCAATGGTTTGGAAAGGTTCATGAGTATTTAGCTATTGCTGGTGAGACTTTTAGTAGTAAAGTTGCTATTACACATAAAAAAGAAAAAAAAGTAACAAATCGTAATTTGAAAATTTTTCAAAATACTGTAGCTGCAGGGGAAGAATTGAGTTCGAGGGATTTATTTTATTACGCAAATGAATCTATGGATAACCAAAAATATGATGATGCAGTTCTTCTTTATGAAACATTTCTTAATCAAGACGAAGGATGGTATGAAGAGAAAATTTATGCATGTGGTAAGTTAGGAGATTGCTATGCGAAGCTCGGAATGTGGGAGAAGGCAATCGAATCTTGTGTGAAGTCGTTTCGGTATGACGTCCCTAGAGGAGAGAATTGTACAAGAATAGGATATATATATATGGAACAAGAAAAATATAATGAAGCGATATTTTGGTTTAAACTTGCAACGGAAGTACCAATGGCAACGGAAAGTCCTTTTCATAGTCCAGCTAGCTACACATGGCTACCCTATTTACAAATGTGTATTTGTTATAGCAGGTTAGGGGAGCAGGATAAAGCGTATTATTACAATGAATTAGCAGCTTCTTATGTTCCGAATAATGCTGCAATTGAATATAACCGTAAATATTTTCGGGGAGTTTTTGATAAACCATATAAAGCGTAATAGGTTTCGTTTTTTAGAAATGATTTATCGTTATTCTAACTCTAATAGATTGGTTATATATTAGAGTATCAGTAACGAAACCAATATAGATAAAAAATTTTATAAAGCTATTTGCGGGCTAATAATCAGTGGGGGATGAACAAAATCTGCACTTTATAGAATTCATATGAGATTTATATTTCTAATTCAATTTGCATAAGGAGTGTGTGAAATGAATCGCGAAAAAAGTTCTTTATATGAAGAAAAATCCGAGCATTATTATAATGCAGCGAATCCGAATTTATTAAAGCATATAAAAAAGGAATGGAAAGAAGTTCTTGATATTGGTTGCTCGAGCGGTACATTGGGAGCAGCTATTAAAGAAAATGGTACACGTGTATCAGGAATCGAGGCATTTCCAGAGGCTGCAGAAAAAGCGAAAGAAAGACTAGATCATGTTATTTTAGGGGATATAGAAAAAATAGATCTTCCTTATGAGGAGGGGCAATTTGATTGCATCCTATTTGGAGATGTATTAGAGCATTTATTTGATCCATGGGCTGTGATTGAAAAGGTTAAGCCATATATAAAGCAAAATGGTGTGATTTTAGCAAGTATACCAAACGTTGCTCATATTTCAGTATTAGCTCCCTTACTTGCCGGAAATTGGACGTATACAGAATATGGTTTATTAGATAAAACACATATTCGTTTCTTTACATTTAATGAAATGCTAAGAATGTTTTTAAAAGCAGGATATGTTATTAGTAAAGTAGATCGTGTATATGTTGATCATAAAATGTATGAGCCACTTATTGAGGAGTTATATGGAATTTGTAAAAAATATCGTCTTGGAAGTGGCTTCATGGCTGAGACAGTTGTATTTCAGTATATTATTGAAGCTGAAAAATCACAATTATGAGTGCTGCAGACAAAACAATATTATTTGTTACATGTATAAATGATCGGAAATTGTATGCAAACTGCGTGCGACATATATTGCAATTGTTAGTACCACCAGGGTATATTGTCCAATTTATGCCGATTCGAAATGCGAAAAGTATGACGAGTGGATACAATCAAGCCATTTCGCATCCAGCGAAGTATAAAGTGTATTTACATCAAGATGTTTTTATTATAAATAGAGCTTTTTTATACGGATTACTTCAATTATTTGAGGAACATGAACACCTTGGTATGATTGGGATGGTTGGAGCGCAATATGTTCCTCCAACTGGTGTATGGAACGAAGGGCGTGGAATTGTAGGAAAGGTCATTGGTTATATGAATGATTTGTTTTATATGGCAAGTTTAGAACAACCGTATCACGAATCAAAAACATTTATTCCTGTAGAATGTATTGACGGTTTATTAATGGCGACACAATATGATGTTCCGTGGCGAGAAGACTTATTTGACGGATTTGACTTTTATGATGTATCTCAATCATTTGAATTTAAAAAAGCAGGATATACAGTCGGTGTACCTGTACAGCGCGATGCTTGGTGTATCCATTATCATTTTGATGTGAATATGACGAACTATGAGAAGTATCGGGAAATATTTGTGGAACACTATATGTCAGAGGTAAATAAGGAAGAATAAAAGGGGGGACAAAAATGAAAGATCATACAATATTAGTTGTTGTTTGTGTAAATAATGAAGAGCTTTTCAAACAATGTGAGAGCCAAATCAGAAACATTTTTGTTCCCCCTGGCTATGTCGTACAAATTTTTCCGATACGAGATGCACAAAGTATGGCAAGTGCATACAACCGAGCCCTTTCATATCCAGCGAAATACAAAGTGTATATACATCAAGATACATATCTTATTAATCGAGACATGTTTTCTACACTTATATCTCTTTTTAAAGAAAATGAAAAGCTTGGTTTAATAGGAGTCGCTGGGGCTCAGTTTTTACCGAATAACGGGATATGGTGGGAAGGAAAAAATTTAGTAGGGAAAGTGATTGAATACAGAAGACAGAATTATCAATTATTAAATTTAGATCAGGTTTTTTATGGTAATCAACCATTTTTGTCAGTTCAGGCAATTGATGGTTTATTCATGGCAACGCAGTATGATATTCCGTGGCGAGAAGATTTGTTTCAAGGGTTTCACTTTTATGATGTGTCACAGTCTTTAGAGTTTCAAAGGGCTGGTTATTTAATCGGTATCCCAAATCAAGCAAATTTATGGTGTATTCATTACAACGGGGATGAGTTTGATGCGGATACATATGAGAAGTACCGGCAAGTGTTTATAGAACATTACAAAGATATATTATCTCCATCATAAAGGAGAGATGCAGAGTGAAAGGAATTATTTTAGCAGGTGGTACTGGATCGAGATTATATCCAATAACGAAAGTAACGAATAAACATTTACTTCCTGTTGGTCGGTATCCGATGATTTATCATGCGGTATATAAGCTAAAACAATGCGATATTACAGACATTATGATTATTACAGGTAAAGAGCATATGGGGGATGTTGTTAGCTTCTTAGGGAGTGGTCATGAATTTGGCGTGTCCTTTACGTATCGTGTGCAAGATAAAGCGGGCGGTATCGCACAGGCGTTAGGGCTTTGTGAAGATTTCGTCGGGAATGATCGTATGGTAGTTATATTGGGGGATAATATTTTTTCAGATGATATTCTTCCGTATGTTGAAGAGTTTGCAAATCAAAAAGAAGGTGCGAAAGTGCTCTTGCAATCTGTAGAAGATCCCGAAAGATTTGGCGTAGCACATATTCAAAACCGAAAAATAGTTGAAATTGAAGAAAAGCCGAAAGAGCCGAAAAGTTCTTATGCTGTTACGGGAATTTATTTGTATGATTCGAAAGTTTTTTCTTATATTAAAGAATTAAAACCTTCTGCACGGGGAGAACTTGAAATTACAGATATAAATAATTGGTATTTAAAACGAGGGGTACTTACTTATAATGAAATGAGCGGCTGGTGGACTGATGCGGGAACTCATGCTTCTCTTCAAAAGGCGAATACGTTAGCACGGGATATTGATTTTGGGAAACAGTTTAACGGAGAATAGGTGAGAATATGAAAGTCGTAGAAACAAATTTTATCGATGCAAAATTGTTAGAACCGAGGTTGTTTGGAGACGAGCGTGGCTTTTTTTCAGAAAGCTATAATAAGCAGGTGCTAGAAACATTAGGGATTACGTATTCATTTGTACAGGATAACGTATCTTATTCGGCTAAGGCAGGAACGATTCGGGGACTACACTTTCAAAAAAAACCGAAAGCACAAACGAAACTCATTCAAGTTATGCAAGGGGCAATTTATGATGTTATCGTTGATTTACGAAAAAAATCACCAACATTTAAACAATGGAAAGGGT
>NZ_JAKUFY010000066.1:0-29511 GCF_022663675.1 Bacillus cereus group sp. BfR-BA-01355 | reverse complement strand
CTTAAATTCTATATCATAAGTTACTCTAATTTTGCCCATAGAAAAATCCCCTCCATAGTAAACAGATTAATGTGCTTTCTTTTTACTGTCTACTATAAGGGGATCATATCAGATAAGAGTGTCTTTTCTAATAGTTTTTTAGCAGAAACAAGCAGCTCCAACTATGATTAATAAAATAAATAATACAACCAATAAAGCAAAGCCACCAGCAAATCCGCCGCCACAACTACCACCGTAACTCATAAATTTTCCTCCTTATGGTAAGAGGGTAAAACAAGGGGTCACTCAAGTGTCTTAACGGGGTCATTTTACTTTATGCTTTTATAAAGTATTTGAGCAGGTCCTTTTAAAAAAAGAAAAGCCCTATGGTGCCTTCAAAAATTTGCTTTACTGTATTTGCTAGTTGGAAGGAGATCGGATTTTAGATACTGCAAAACATGTGCCGTTACTTGCTAAAAATTGACCAGCTAAACTAGATGTAGCAAAACCGTCCGTTTTTATCATTGCTACTGCATCATTAGTATGAAAACCGGTGCTTAAAACTTCTTATATCTTTTTATCTTCCTCATTGATAATTATAGGAATACTTAAATAAGGATAGTTTTTACAACATTTCATTTCTTAAAAGCATGGCTAGTTCAGTCATATTTCGTACTATGTACATAATTTCATCACTATAATATATAGTTTGAATGAAGAGTAAAATAATATGTAGAAGTTTAAAAATTTAATTAAGAATAGCTTTCAAATGGATTGGTTACATTATTAATTGTGGAGGTGAGAAAGATGAACAAAAAACAAAAAGGTTATAACAAAGAAACTTCTGGTGCTAGTATTCAAAGTACAAATGCTAGCTATGGTACAGAGTTTGCAACTGAAACGAATGTACAAGCGGTAAAACAAGCAAATGCACAATCTGAAGCAAAGAAAGCACAAGCTTCTGGTGCTCAAAGTGCAAATACTAGTTATGGTACAGAGTTTGCAACTGAAACAGATGTGCATTCTGTGCAAAAACAAAATGCACAATCAGCTGCAAAAAAATCACAATCTTCTAGCTCTAATCAATAATGAAGGGAAAACACTTCTCTATTTTAAGAGAAGTGTTTTCTCAGGCTGTGAAGAAAACCTTCTCTACAGCCTATTTTTGCGTCTGAACAAATACATAATGTATCACTAGCGACTTTAAATGATGAGTTTGCCACAGTTTTAAAAACTGAAGATTTCTTTTAGAGAAACTGAAATGGTGTCTTTAACTGGTTCACATCCTTCAGCAAATATTTCATATGAACTTGAGTGTCTTTTCTCCATCATTACCATAGGATATAGTCTTTTACTAACAGCTTGTAGTAGATGAAGAAAAAGAATAGGTAAAAAAGAGCCGATATGAGATTCTTTTTAGTTATAAATAATGTGGAGTTAGAGTATAATTTTATATGGGTATATTGTATTAGATGAACTCTTTATCCTTTAATGGTAATTAATGATGGATTGTAAGAGGAGAGGCTTACAGTCCTATTTTTATGTTGTTCTATAAGCTTTCTTTTGCTTGGCGGTCAATATTTTCTTACTGTATTAACATGGAATAAAGTTAATGAAATTCAATAAGTATAGACAAAAAAGCTTATATTTTAACACTTAATGATAAGCTTTTTTATTGTATCTTCATTTCTTTTTCGTTTTAGGGATTATTTTATTTTTTTAGCTTGATAGTAATGTGGCGTTACCTCATCGCTATCAAGTTAAGAAAATACAACTCCCTTCAGAACGAAATTTTGTGCTAACTTGCACCCAAAAGCTCATTTTTTCGTTTTAGGGTTGATTTTTATACTTAAGTTGATTGGGCATGGACATTTCCCCTTTTTTAACTAATCTAGGGGACAAGCTGATACTACAGAATAAAAAGAACATATTATAAAAATATAAAGGAGGGGATAAAGATGAGTTATTGGAAACATGATTGTGGTCATCATAAAAAAGAAAGACATGATTGTGATGATTATAAAAAAGATAAATATAGATATGAAGAAAAAGACTATAACTATGACTACTACTACAAAAAATACTACGTGAAAAAATGCTATTGTCGTTTTGAACCTTATTACCCTCATCACAAAAAAGATTGTAAAAATAAATATGATAATTACTAAATCTAAACAATTATCTAAGTTCTCAATTCTTTAGTTTAAAAAAGATCTCTATTTTATAGAGATCTTTTTTATTTTAAACGTAAAATTTTTGATGCTTCAATGGTGCTATATTTCTTAATTGCAGCCTTTTTTGGTAATGTTCAATCACAACAAACGTATAAAATTTAAGAAATGACAGAAGTGCCTCTAATAAGAAAAACTACAGCAATCGCTGTGGTTTTTCTTTTAACGACAAAGACTATGTTGTAAATGTTGATAGCATTATATATTGAATTTTAAAAAAGAGTTAAAATGTAAAAGTTTTCATAACGCTTCAATTTTGGGGTTATTGTATAGAATATAAACGGGTTAAACAAAAATATCATTTTCATATTAATACATTTTTAATTACACTCTTACTATTAAAAATATACATTTAAATCATTGTAAACAAGGAGTTTAGAAGAGCTATAGCAATGTGGCGTTACCTCATCGCTATTCAGCTAATAAAAAGAAATACCCTCAAAATGAAAAAAATACGCCATCCTTTCCTATGATTGTACAGAAAGAATAGCGTATTTTTTCTACTTAGGGCTATTAACATCTCTTTATTTGATAGGCATGTTGTAAAATACTCATAAGAACAGGCTTCATTAAAACTCTATATACATCTTTCGAATGGGTGCACTCTTTGCGTCAGAACCAGATTTACTATTAATACACAAATACTTTCATTGGATCATCACAAAACACACAATAGTAAAGATATAGCATATTATATGGTGATAAATAAATTTTATGAAGGTTAATTTTATATATCCCTATAATAAAGTATATATGTAGGAGGTAGTTACATGTTTGATAAAAACAAAATACTTCAAGCTAATGCATTTAATTCAAATTTAATCGGCCCTACACTTCCACCAACTCCACCATTCACTCTACCAACAGGAGCAACAGGCCCAACGGGAGGGACAGGCCCAACAGGAGCAACAGGCCCAACGGGAGGGACAGGCCCAACAGGAGCAACAGGAGCGACAGGCCCAACGGGAGGGACAGGCCCAACAGGAGCAACAGGCCTAACAGGAGCGACAGGCCCAACAGGAGCAACAGGAGTAACAGGAGCGACAGGCCCAACAGGTCCAACAGGAGCAACAGGCCCAACTGAAGGTTGCCTTTGTGATTGCTGTGTTTTACCTATGCAGAATGTTTTACAGCAACTTATTGGGGAAACAGTGCTTCTTGGCACTATTGCAGATGCGCCAAACGCTCCACCATTTTTCTTTTTATTTACTATTACTTCCGTAAATGATTTTTTAGTTACAGTTACAGATGGTTCAACATCCTTTGTAGTTAATATTTCTGATGTAACAGGGGTAGGTTTTTTACCGCCGGGACCATCTATAACATTACTTCCACCTGTAGACTTAGGATGTGAATGTGATTGTCGCGAACGCCCAATAAGGGAATTACTAGATACCCTTATTGGTTCTACAGTAAATCTTTTAGCAAGTACTGGTTCTACTGCAGTAGATTTTAACGTGGAACAAACAGGCCTTGGTATAGTTATAGGTACTTTACCTATAAATCCAACTACAATCGTTAGGTTTGCTATTTCAACCTGCAAAATTACAGCTGTAAACATTCTCTAAAATTTAGAGATGCATAATAAAAAATAGTATCAAATGCCCATCAACCCAACATTTTGAAGTATCCCCAAAACAAAAAAATCTATATTTTCACCTGAGGATGCCAATTTTTTCGTTTTGGGGTATTTGCTTTTCTTAGCTTGATAGCGATGTGGTGCTACCCCTTATTAGAGATCAATACTGAAAATTTATCAACAGCGATAATGATTCCAGGTACTCTAACTCCGTTTATTAGAAATATTGTTACTACTCTTTGTTCCTCTATTAATTTTTTGTAAAAGTTTTCTTGTGTATACATCAATTGTTTTTTCCTCTCTTTAAATATTCTAATCTTGTTGACTTCTTTTTATAAAAATAAAAGCCCTTACAATGAAGTAAAGACCTTTGCTTATTTATGTATTAGTTCATATTTTCTTAGGTGAATTTTTATTATAAGATTCCTTTTAATTTTGCTTTTAAATCATTAATATTCACTGCATGGATTTATTAAGGAGAGTCTTACACCCTAATTAACACAAAGTAAGTATATGTAACATACAAAGAAATCCTCCCTGCAAATAATAGTGTATTAATTGTAGGGAGGATTTCTGCAGTTATTACATTCCTTCACCATGGGTAGTATATTGTATAATTTCCTGCTTTTGTACTGCAAGCATTGCCTCGCCGTGAGTGTTACTTAAAGTGATTGGTGCTACTAGCATTAAACCAGAGAACAAAAGTCCTGCCGTACTAATTAGTATTTTTTTCATCATTTTAAAGCACTCCTTTTCTCCATTTCAATTTTAGCCTTGTACCCCACACGGAAGTATTCGCTTACTTTTGAGTGGTTACCTTCATCATAATACTTGTTTGCTAATTCATCAGCATATATTTCGACAAAGTGCCATAAATTTTCTTCTTGGAGATAATGGATTCCTTCAACAATAATCTTTTCGTATTCATCTATAGTTGTATGCTGTAATCTTGCATTTAGAATTGATAAATGATGATAATATTCTTTATTATTTTGTGCATTACTAATTTGCAATCCTTTATCTATATAATTAGCAGCTTCATTTACATTGCCTAGTTTCTCATGTTCTTTAGCTAACAAATACATTGTTTTGCAGCTACCTTCTAGTGCCTTGGAGAGATAATTGATTGCTAGTTGAGGCATATTTTGATCTGAATATAGCAGCCCTATATTATGACGAATCATTTGAGTAAGTTGTGTTTGATCTTGTTTGGTTGCAATATCTAAAGCGGAAAGAAAATACTCTTCAGCTAACTCGTATTGCTTTAGAGAAGTACTTGCAAGTCCCAAAATATTATTACATGAAGCTACATTTATTTCATACCCAACTTCATTAGAATAGATTTCTTTCGCTTTATTACCGTATGTTATTGTATTTAGTGGTTGGAACTGATAATAGTTGAAAAGGGCATACTGATAATTAAATTCCGCTTGTTCTAATTCATCCGGAATAAGAGATAGAAGTGTTTCAGCTTTGTGATAGAAGTGTTTGGCGTCACTATATTGTCCAATCTTCATTGCATGTATAGCATTGAACAGATAGTAGTAGTAATTGAGCATGTCTGTGGTAGACTCTTCAATATGTTCTCCAGGTTTTACTAAACCTGATGTATTATTTATCAAAAGATTATACCTAAACTCTAGTAACGAATAGTAAATAAGAAGCGTTTGATCTTGTTCCATTTCGTCGATAAGTTTTTCAACATCTGATCCTAGATTTTTTGCTTTCAATAACTTTTGAGAGCGCATAGCTTTGTACCAATCGTTCATTAATTTAGTAATCTTTTCGTTTCCTTTTGCTACAATCACATAGCTTCCCCCTTTGTATATCTATATGTTTTTATCATAGCAGTTAAATCCATATTATTACAGGTGATAGTAGTTTAAAAGTATATTTCTAAATAATTATCAGAAAATTCAACATTCGTTTGTGACCAATTTAGATTCCGCTTCATATTAGGTTAAAATAAGTGATGAGTTTAAATCTAACATAGCGACGAGGGGAAGACAGTGAAAAACCATACAAAAGGTCCTAAAGGGCAAGTGTTGCAAACCAATAAGAAATGGTCTCACCTAAAGCAAAAACAGCGTGAAACCATATCAATTTGGCTGAGAGAGGCTTATATAGAAAAGATTAAGGTTCATAACCGTAGATTGAAACCGAGAGAACATGAGGGTGTTTTAGAAAGAGTAATGAGTAAAATCTATGATCGTGAAATTTGGATTTCAGATTATGAAGTCGAAAAGTATTACAAAGGAAAACTAAATAAATGGTATAACAAACACATTTCATTGGAAGAAAAAAATGATAGGGATTCTTATAATTAGTTGTAAAGGTGTATGCAGAAGCTGTGATGAGCTTTATTAAAGAAGGAGATATTTTGTTATAAAGTAGCACCAACAAAACGCGAATTTCGTACGTTATCAAGACCTAAATTTAAAGAAAGCTAAAAGCGCATATCGGATAAAGTGCACTATATAATGCAGTTAAAGAAGCAAATAAAAAAACAAGATAAATATTAGAGGAGAAATAAAATGAGAATGCTAAATTGTTCAAGTGTTGAAACAACAATAAAGTCACTTTCTACATTGCTTAAAACTAAGGAAGAGATTTTAAATTCATTTATAGATAGCAATAAATATCGAATAACTAATAATGATAGCCTATGGAAATACAATGATCTTACTATTGAAGATATACTAAATCATTTTGATTTAAATGACAATGAGATTATTCCTGATAAATTAGTTATGTTTCATTTAACCTCTGCTCTAGATGATAACAGTTTTCGAGAAAAAGGGATATTAAATTTAGAATCAGTTATTAAAGATGACATTTTTTCTGGTTTTTTAGAAGAATGCGGAATAAAAGTATGCTATCAGGATGATAACTTTCGGGGGGCACTTCATAAAGGAGTACTTATTTAACTAACATTAGTTTTTATAATTTCTTTGTTATTAGATTTGTTTATAGTCGGTCCAATCGCAAAGAAAATTGCATTTTTGTTACCTTACGATAAATCTAAGGGGAAATTAGTAGATCTATCTATTTCATTCTTTATGGTAGTTGGTAGGGTTCTCTTTACGTCTATTTATGGGATAGCGAATGCCCATTTTTCTAATGGTTTAGGTGAAAGGTCATTAATTGATCTTTACTACTCAATAGTTTTCAAAAACTTCATTTTTGCTTTCCCAGTCCAACTATTAATTATGGGAGCATTTGTTCAATATTTATTTATTAAATTTTTCAAGTGTGAAACCAAAATTTGATCTAGTAGCATTAAATAAAGTGGATTTAAGTAATGTGTACATATGAATTACTCGTATTAGCTTAGAAATTAATGTTGTCTTTGGTTAATAAACTAAACATCAGACCGAACTGTATATTCAGTTCACGTATTTAAAGAAATTTAATGATAAGGTCATCCATAAAAAAAGATAATCGTCTTAAAATTGTAATCTCTAAGACTTATTTTTTATAATCTATTTACATTTGGATTTTTTGTAGCAATGGAACAGATGACACAACACAAGCATTAACGGACATCACAATACCTGAAATGGGTCTTTCATGTCCGCTAACATATATTGTTGAATTGTTCATTATATTGGTTTACTGATAATACGTAGATTAAAATTCACAGCATATATTTCGAAAAAAGATTGAGCGGAACATTACAGGTTTGTAATGTTAATGTAAGAAAGTTGGATGGTAAGCTATATAGTTTTAAGTCATACTTAAGAAGCTGGCTTAATGATGGATGTTTAATCAATACAAAAGGAGAAGTGTTTTTATGAAATGGTTTTTTAGAGCTTTTATGGTTTTAGTAGTAATTTGCGGTGGTGCTTTTTATTATCTTACCTCTAGCAATGGATATTATTCAACGAAAGAGTATTACGTGAAGATGATAGCCGATCCTATAGTTGAAAGAGACAGATTAAGTAGTGGTGAAATGAGCACAAACAAAGTTTATAACGTGACAGGGTACGATAAAGAAGGAAAAGAAAGAAAGCTTCGAATTGTATCAAATGATGTTTTTGAGAAAAATCAATATTATATTATACATTGGGAAGATAGAAGAGGCATTATTTCTAAGAAAGAAAAAGTCGATAAAACTAAGATTGACAAAGCAATCTTAGAAAAATTAGATGCTGTTTTATAAAGTGTTATAAGCTAGCGAGAATATGCCATTAATCTTAACAAAATTAGACCGAACCGTCCGGTTCGGTCGACCTATAATTTAATTAGAGGAGGAAATCATGAATTCCATAATAAATTCAAAAAATAGAATCATATCACTTGATATTATTCGTGGATTCGCATTGTTAGGTATTTTATTTATTAACATACCAGCATTTCAAATAGTAGTCGAGGGGTCTTCAGCATCTACGAATTATAGTGGTATAGATGAAGTCATTCGTATATTAATTGATGTGATAATTACAAAGAAGTTCTTTTCTATTTTTTCATTTTTATTTGGGGTAGGCTTTTATATTTTTGCTTCAAATGCTGAGAAGCGTGGTGATAATCCTAAAAGACGATTTGCTAGACGTTTAGGAACACTTTTTATTATAAGTCTTTTCCATATTTTTATATTCTTTGGGAGTATTTTACCTGCTTATGCATGTATCGGTTTATTACTAATCCCATTTTATCATGCAAGTTTATCTACGATAGCTAAGTGGCTAGGCGGGATTGCTAGTGCTTATTTATTTTGTATCGTGATACAACTTGTAAATATTAAAAATGAAATGGTTACTTCAATCGCAATATCTATGACAACAGATTCGACTTTAATTTTCTTGATGTTCTTAGCTGGCTTTGGGGTATCTAAAGCAGGGTGGATACGAAGAATTGGGGAATTTAAAAAACAAATTATGAGAATGCAATTGGCGATGTTACCGTTAGTCATTGGTGGTTCTGTCTGGATTTGGCTAGCATCTAGTGCAAACAGTGATCAAGTATCCCTAATTATTAAACTAAGTAGTATTCCAACAGTTGTTTTGTATTTAAGTACGATGTTTTTATTGTTAGAAAATAAAACAATTGCTAAGTTGTTTACACCTATTGCCTCTGTAGGAAAAATGGCTCTTACAAATTATGTAGCACAAAGTATTATTGCCAAAGTGATATTTTCATTTGCAAATATTGAAATTGTATCACCAACACAAACTATTTGGATAGCGTTACTTATTTTTACTATCCAAATTATATATACTTCGATTTGGTTTAAATTCTTTAAAATGGGACCGTTAGAGAAAATGTGGCGAACTATGACATATGGAAAGAAAAAAGCATAATCATTTTAAAATTAGTAGAGTGTTTTGAATAAAATTAAATACCTGGAGGGGTTTAAATGAATAAAGCAGTTGTAAAAGTTGAAAATGTGAAAAAAACGTATGGAAAACAAGGTGAAAATCAATCGCATGCTTTAAATAATGTTTCATTCTCGGTAAGAGAAGGAGAGTTTGTTGGAATTATGGGGCCGTCTGGTTCAGGGAAAACAACTTTGCTAAATGTTATTTCAACATTAGATAAGGCGACAGATGGTGTAATTGAAATTGCAGGTACGGATATTACAAAAATGAAACAGGATGAGCTTTCTGATTTTCGTTCTCAAAAATTAGGATTTATATTCCAAGATTTTAATCTGTTGGAAAACTTATCTGTGTATGAGAATATTGCTCTCCCCTTATCACTTCAAGGTGTTCCATCACGAAATATTAAACCAAAGGTAGAGAAAGTAGCGGAAATGTTAGATATTTCATCAATTCTTCCAAAGTATCCCGCGGAAGTGTCTGGAGGGCAAAAACAGCGTACTGCTGCAGCACGTGCGCTTGTACACGAGCCAGCAATTATTTTAGGGGATGAGCCAACAGGAGCACTCGATTCCAAAAATGCGAAAAGTTTACTTGAGGCGATGAAAAACCTAAATAGAAAGCAAAATGTATCTATTATGATGGTTACTCATGATCCTTATAGTGCGAGCTATTGTGAACGGATTTTATTTATTAAAGACGGAGGGTTATATAAAGAATTACATCGTACGAGTGATCGTGAAATATTTTATAAAGAAATTTTAAATGTTATGGCAAACATGGATACGAAACAAATATAAGAGAGGAAGTTCAATGATGTTATTCAAATTAGCTATTGGGGCTATCCAAAGCAAGAAGAAAGATTATGGCATCTTGCTGACGGGATTAATTATAGCCATTTCTATTTTTTATATGTTCCAAACATTAGGAACTAATGAAGTGTTTTTGAAAGAAAATAATTCAATCGGTGCGATTTTATTTATATTTAAAGCAGGCTCATTTTTAGTTGGGACTGTGACATTTTTCTATATTCTATATGCTAATTCATTTCTATTTTCTCTACGTCAAAGGGAATTTGGAATGTACATGATGTTAGGGGCAAAACGGGATAAAGTTGTAACCCTTATGTTTATGGAGACGATGGGGTTAGGAATTGCATCTCTTGTAATTGGGGGATTAGTTGGAATCGTTCTCTCACATACGACAGGCAAATTGCTTATGACACAACTTGCATTTGATGCAGTTGGATATAATGCATTTCATCTACCAGCATTAAAAACAACTTGTACATTTTTCTTAACCATCTTTTTTATTAATGCGGTTATCAATGGCTTTAAATTATCAAATACTTCGGTATTGCAACTAGTGCATGGAAATGCAAAAACGGATCAAGTAAAGGTAGGAGGAATAAAAACGGCAGTACTTGCAGTATTTGCCTTGATTTTATTAGCGGTTGGGTATTTTGCCATGATTAATATGTGGAGGTTAAAGGTTATCGGCATAGTCGTATCTTTAATCACTGTAACATCAGGAACGTATATGTTATTTGGAGCTGTATTACCGCTTATCGTAAAAATGATTAAATCTAATAAGAAGTTTAATGAAAAAGGAATTAACGCTTTTACATTTGCTCAATTAAACTATCGGATTAGTAATCTAACGAAAGTCTTAGCTACGATTACAATGCTAGTAGCATTAGGTGCTGGAGCAATATCTGGAGGGATGGCTTTTAAAAATAATATTCCATTCCAATTAGATAAATTTACCCATTATGATGTTACTATTCATAATCCAACAGCTGAGGAAAAGAAAATATTAAGTGATATTAAATTTACAGAAACAAGAGAATATCGCTATAAAGTAGATGAGAAGTTCGTTTATTTCGTTAAGGAAGATTTAGAAAAGGATCCTTTATTAATAGAAAATGATACGGTTGGACAAAAAAAGCTAATACGTAATACAGAGGAACTACCTTTAAACTCTCTATTAGGGGGAGATACAAAAGATGGAGACGCTATGAAAGAAATGTCTCCAAAATGGAAAAAGAGCTTTGAGGTAATCGTGCCTTATTACGTAGCTTTTCATTTGAAGCATCCTATTAAAATTGTTGATCAAAATATGTATGAGAACATAGTAAAATCAGAGAGTGTAGCATTTATTGGGAAATCAGATGCTTACATGAAATATATGAAGGAATGGAAAGAAATTAATGATTTGCAACTAGTGAAGTATAAAGATTTAATTACTGAGTTAGAAAAGGAAGTAAAGAATGCAAAATCAGTATTATTAGAATCAACAAAATACCATCTCTACACAATATATTCAGGTTTTGTAAACGGAATATTGTTTATGGCGTTTTTCCTAGGGATTGCTTTCCTAACAATGATGGCGAGTTGTCTCATGTTTAAAATATTATCAGGTGCTTCGAGCGATGTGGCGCGTTATCAAATGCTTCGTAAAATTGGAGTTCGCCGTGAATTATTAACAAAGTCAATCTATAAAGAATTATTCTTTGTCTTTGTATTCCCTGCAATTGTCGGTATTACTCATGTATTTGTTGGGATGAATATTTTTTCCGCTTACGTTGTTAATCCTTATTTAAACATATGGATGCCAATTTCTATTTTTATAATTATTTATGGGGCTTATTATATGCTGACTGTTCAATTATATAAGAGGATTGTACTGCCTCAAAAGGATTAAGATTGCCCTTTACTATGACCTATTCATAACTATTGTTGTAAACACAATTAAGAAAAAATATAAAAATAAAAGCTCCGCCCATTAGAAAAATAGAGTGATCAAATGGGCGGGGGCATTTCTTTATTTGGAAAGGCGACAGCGTGTCTTTCTTCGAAGAGTGATGACCTGTTTGAGCGATGTTTAGGATAAGATAAAAGTATTATTTAGAATAAGAAGTAAGCAAATGTTTTACTTGCTCAATAAAATAATAGTGGTGAATATTATCATTACATACTCGACTAGCCATAATAACTCCCTCCATTGATGATGCAAGAAAGGAAGCTAGCGATAAAGTGTCTATATCTGCCATGAATTCTTTTTTCTCTATCCCTTCTTTTATAAGGGATTCCAGTAGTATTACTGTATCATTATAGCCTTTTTTAGTAGCGTTTTGTAACTCTGGGAATAGACCTCTACTTTCAACTGCATTATTAAGTAAAGGGCATCCGCCAGGAATTGGTGGATTATTGGCAGCATCTTGGTATACAAGGAAAATTGCAATAATTTTATCGACTGCATGCTCTTTATTTTCCATTGCTTTATAAAAATGTTTCCACATGATTTCCGTGCTTCTTTTAAATGAAGCAAGTACAATCTCTTCTTTGTTTTTATTATAAAATCACTATGAAGGTTAAGGAGTTAACTAGTAAATAATATATATTTACTAATAAATTATAAAAAATATAAGTATAAGTAAATAGAGAAGAATGTGCAATTATTAACTATCTTTATTCAAATTGTCTACGTTCTAGACGATCAACAGCCTCACGTTTCTTTTCATTATTAATATTTGTATAGATACTAGTAACTTCTACAGAAGTGTGACCAAGTTGATCTCGAAGTAATACAAGGTCCTTGTTTTCCTTATAATGATTTGTAGCATATGTGTGTCGTAGTTTATGAGGGCTACGCTTCTCATCAAATGCACTTGAATATTTGTCACATAACTTCTGTATAGCTCTAACAGTTAACTGCGTATATTTATATTTCCCTTTATAATTTGTTACGAAGAGTAAGTCTTCATCTTGGGGGCAGTTATATTTACTAAGACGAACTTTAATATATTCCTGAACATCATCTAAGCAAGAGTGAGTAGCTAATATGGAGGATCTTTTATTGCCTTTACGCGTCACTTTTACTTTCCCTTGACGGAAGTTTATACTAGATATAGTAAGACTAGCTACCTCGGAAACTCGAAGCCCAGTGCCTAAAATGAGGCTTATAATGGCTATATCCCTTTCTTTATCACGCTGAAAAAAACTATATTTTTTTGGTGATATATCTTTCAACATTTCACCATAATCATTTGCTAGAAATTGAAGAAAAGCTACATCATCTTTTTCATTAAATATCATGTTTGCAACGTCATCTGCTCTTGCTGCTGCATCTACTTTCTCCTTATGCAGCTCAATTTTCTCCATAACATTACGCGAGATGTAATTTTTCCCGTATTCATTTTCTTTATTCTGAGCTAAATACTTGAATAGGGATTTTTAAGCAGAGAAAGTTCTATTAATAGCTTTTGTTTCAATGCCTTCTCCCTGAAGATACCTTTGAAAAGGTTTCACATCATTTAAAGGTAAAGTTTCCAGTATTGTAATTAGGACGTCACATATTTTTGTAACTACCTTGCCAATATCAACAGCAAGTGAATTATCAATAAGCCATGTTAGAAATTTTTCAAATTCAGTTGTGTAAGCATATAAAGTAGCAGGGGAAAGATGCGTTTTCTCTTCTAGGTGGGGTACAACCGAGATTCGTGTAATTTTGAGTACCATTCTTACTTTTATTTCCAAACCTATTTTAAAATCAGGTTTTTATTTGGGTCTACTACGTACCTTCTATGGGAAACACAGGAATATATAAAGAATGTTGTGAAGGTTTTAAATGAATTTGATAAAATAGAGTGCTAATATTCCCAAAAATCAAATAAAATATTATATATATATATATATATATAAAATATTTACAATAATGTAAAATACGTTACAGTTGAGCTGTAAGTTATAAAATTATTAAGGGGGTATTTTTATGTTCAAGAAACTAGTGGTTGGAGCATTAGCAGCTGGTATTGTGTTAACTGGAGGAATTGGGGCGGCATCGGCAGAAGAATTAACAAGTACAAAAAAAGCGGAAAGCTTAAATGTAACATGTGGTGAGATTTACGAACTTAATGATGGTTTGTATGCAAAATATGTTTGTCATCCGAGTGGTGTTTATGCCAATTCTTTCGAAGAACCTACAAAATATGGGAAAATGAAATGGTATTTGAAGAATATAATTGATGGTAAGGGTTATTATCAAGGAAGAGTAGTAAAGTAGACAGCTTTAAAAAAAGACTACGCAGCCATTGAGATTCGATATTCAATCGGAGCTCGATGGCTGAGTCGTTTTTGGAATCGTTTGTAGTTATAATGATAGATATATGTTTCAATTGCTTGAATCAATTCTCCTTTTGTTTGGTAATAATTGAGATAAAACATTTCAGATTTAAAATGAGAGAAGAATGATTCAATACAAGCATTGTCATGGCAGTTTCCTTTGCGAGAGTGGCTGCCGATGGCACCTAGCTGTTGAAGCGTACGATGATAAGCATGAGATGTGTATTGGAATCCTTGATCTGATTGGATGATGGTTCCATAAACATCTCTTTTTTTGGTTGCTAAATCAAGTGTTTTGAGAACAAGTTGTAAATCATTGCTATGTGATAATTTCCAAGCAACAATTTCATTATTGTAAATGTCTTGGACGACCGATAAATAGAGGAAATCATCTTTGAATGGCAAGTAAGTGACAATTTAACGGTTCTCTGACGGAAATTAATACTAGAATAGAAATAGTAAGACTAGCTACCTCAGAAACCCGAAGGCCAGTACCTAAAATGAGGCCTATGATGGCTATATCTCTTTCCTTATCACGCTGAAAAAAACTATATTTTTGTGGTGATATACTTGGTACTCGTTTAAAAGCCTAAATAGATATAATAAAAAAGAGAATAAGTGCAGTGAAAATATGACTAAATATAAATAATACACTTTCATTTGCAACTGAATGGGAAGATCTAGAATTATAACGAATTAATTTTTTTATTATTAAACCATATGTCATAGAAACTAAAATGAGTAGAAATAATAGCCAAAAAAATTGCAGCCTATTATAATCTATTGATGTTGCAGTAATAATAGCAGGTTTTATAGCGATGAAATAAATTGTTAAATATATAAAAAAACTTAGAGTACAATATAATGAAAAATTTAACAAGTTTCTGTACAGATAACTTTCCCCTCTTTACTGAAATACTCATGATAAATTCCTGCCTCTCATAGAAGTATCCTAATCCTATTTATTACCATCATAGCAAACTAGCAACATTATTTGAGTGATTTTAATTTATTTTTAAATAAAATCAATTAATAGTGAATTTCCTTATGCGGCCACACATCCATTAAGAAAAGTCTATATAATTCTATTAACTATATCTAATTTTAATTACAGAATATTAAAATATTATTTTATCAAATTTAAATAACTAACATTATTTGTAAAATGTGTTAAGGTTGCTTTGTGAACAGAAAAAATTATTAAGGGGGATTTTTATTATGTAGAAAATGTTAGTTATTCCAGCAATCACTTTAGCTTTAACAGGTATGGGAGAAAGCATATCATTTGCAAGTAGTAGAAATGTAAGCGCTAACAATCAGAAGCAGTATTTTTAATA
Source organism: Bacillus cereus group sp. BfR-BA-01355 (assembly GCF_022663675.1). Taxonomy (NCBI): domain Bacteria; kingdom Bacillati; phylum Bacillota; class Bacilli; order Caryophanales; family Bacillaceae; genus Bacillus; species Bacillus cereus group sp. BfR-BA-01355. Next base: position 13,944 of record NZ_JAKUFY010000066.1, on the reverse strand, counting down.
AAAATAGGTAGAGAAAGGAATTTTAGTATGAAAGTATTTAAAAAGTTAGTCCCAACAGCATTATCCCTATTCATAATTTCTAGTTCTTATAGTGCTGCTCAGGCAGAAACTGATTCTTTTGAGGATAATAAAGGTAAAAATGCTAATTTTAGTGTTTTAACTGAAGTTCAAAACAACCGATCTAGTAAATCTCTTCTGAGACCATCTTATGATTTAGACGATATTATTTCCTACCCAAAAGATTACTCTAATGTATCAAGATCTTTAGAGTTTGAGGATAATACGAAATGGCCCCTATTTGTTAGTAATAGTCCTGAAATGTTTAATCGTCAGGGTATTTTAGCTTATAGTACGGAAGTAAATCGGACTGGTAAGTTTCGTATTTATTGGGCACACCAAAACTATAATGATTCAGAAAATTACGTTGGTTTCTATATCAAGAATACGTCTGGGAAAAAGATAAATGTCAACTTCAAAAAACGTGCTCACGTAGAAAGTCGTGATGGTGCCAAATTAGGACAAGAAGTCTTCCAAAAATATTTAGAGTCTAGCCACAAGACTTATAAGTATGCGACATTATCAAAAAATCAATCCACGTATGTTGGGTTTCCGGTAACAAAAAGATATTATGGATCGGGTATGTATGATATTACGATTACTGACGAAAATGATGATTATGTAACAGGTGGAATTGAACTAAAGACTTATGCGACCTATGATGGCAAAGGAGATCCAAGTCGTGTGATTAAAGAGAATACAGTGCTGAAAGACGATGGACATCAAATAAGAGGGTTATTTCCTACTGCTATAAAGTCATTTAAATGGAGAGCATATGCAGGTGAGCAAATTAGCTTTAGCCCTAGTTATACACACGTTAAAAACAATAACTTAAATTCACCTTGGAAGATTCCTGACAATGATATCTCTAAAGGTATAGATGAAGCATCTAATAATAAAACGGTATATAACTACGGAAATTATGGTATGACTTATGAAATTGGAATAAAACCAAGGGAAGATGTCCAAATTGTATTTGCTCCTAATCTTTCTGAGGATCAACGTACAACGCGAAAAGAACATTATTTGGCTTTAGACGCTGACGATAGAGGTGTTTTAATAAATACAGTTAGAGAAGATGATGGCTGGGTTGTATTAAATGCTAAAAGTGATAAAAGTTATTATCTAACTACTTCCCTACCAGGATACCATTGGGCACCTTTACGTATAGCAGCTATTCCTAAATAAAATAAAAAACGTTGATAATTAAAAAAAAGCAGAGTTAATAGTATTCTGTTCATAGGTTATCAAAAAATCCCCATACAATGTGCTTATTTATTAACTTTTTTCTAAGGAATTTAGGCGATATTTAGTAATTCTGGTTCTGCTGCAAAGTTTTCTACATGAAGCTACACTCTAGAAAACAGGATTTAGGAGCATCAGACATGAGATATTTTAAAGGAAGAAATATAATATAAATAAAGGCGTTTACTTAACGTCCTTATTTCGTATTAATTTTATATAAAGTAATAACGTTATTTTTATGAGTTAGGAGAAATGAGATATGGGGACTAAACGACAAAATCTGAAGTTATTGGAGCTTCTAGCACTATGACACCACTTATTCTAAGTGTGATAACGATAATTGTAAAACCTGAAGATGAATCCTTTTAAAAAGGATTCATCTTCAGGTTTTTTTTCATCTTTCTAGCTTGAGTAAAAGGGGGATCATGAGTTTTTTTAGTGTATCCATGGCTGAATACACTATAGATTGATTTACCCTATGTGCATTTAAACCTATTTCCATTCTATACAAATAACTTCTTTATATATTTATATACAAATCTTAGTAGCTGAAAGGTGCTTTGTAAATACAAATTTATGGAAATATTAATATCAAAACCTTTGAAATATAAACCCTTAATAGACATTCTTATAAGTATTTTAGTAATTGAATAATTTCATTTTTAAACTCTGGACTTGCTAATTTCAATAATTTAGGGACCTCTCTAAAATGTTTTACAAGGGCTCTATTGATTTTATTAGAGTAATTTTTTTTGTCACCTGTGAGCAGGTCTACAATGTCGTTTTTTAATGAAGTACTCACTTTTCCCCATAAAAATTCTGATTCTGCCTTGTGTTTATCAATAAATATTTTCACCTGATTAATAAAAGGATCATTTTTATGCTGAATAGCATCTTGTAACTGTGTAATTGTCATCACTTCTGCTTGAAGAGATTGGTTCAAAGGAGCTGGATTAGCATTCTCGGCAGCACTTACACTTGTTGCGAAAACTCCAATACCACTACATCCAATCATACTGGCCAACGCGATTCCTGTACATTGTTTTACAAATGATTTTGGTTTTCTTGCTTTCATAATAAATCTGCCTCCTATATTGATAATTTGTCTTACAGGTAAATGTTACCATATAAATTGATAGCTTGCGCATGTCGAATGTTACAATACAGTTAAATATAAGAATTTTATAATGAATTATTATAACTTCAATTGGAAACAGTGGTTTTGAAATTGAGTCATTTTATAGGATTCTGGTGCAAAAACTTCAGGATAATTACAATAAATCTATAAAACTTGGACATACTGATACTATTACTCTAGAAAGGGTGTGTGATTCGTATGGAAAAGGAAAGTTTGTTCAAATGGAAGCTTTATCAACCAAACATTATTTTGTTAACAGTGAGATGGTACCTGCGGTACAACTTGAGTTTTCGTAATGTAGTGGAAAGGATGAAAGAGCGCGGTTTATCGATTGCTCAGACAACGATTATGCGTTGGGTTCATCAATATGGACCGGAATTAGATGAAAGAGTACGGCGTCATCTTAAGACAACAAATGACTCCTGGAAAGTCGATGAAACATATATCAAAATAAAAGGTCAATGTATGTATCTATATCGTGCAGTGTATTCCAAAGGAAGCACGATTGATTTTTATCTCAGTGAAACAAGAGACACAAAGGCTGCAAAGCGCTTCTTCAAGAAAGCTTTGCGGTCTTTTCATGTTTCTAAACCTCGCGTCATTACGGTGGATAAGAATCCAGCTTATCCTATAGCAATTGAACAGTTGAAAAAGGAGAAAAGCATACCTGACGGTATGCAACTTAGACAACAGAAATACTTGAATAACATAGTGGAACAAGATCATCGTTTTATCAAGAAGCGAGTTCGTTCTATGTTAGGATTGAAGTCACTTCGTACAGCTACTTTAATTTTAAGTGGCATCGAAGCTATGCATATGATGAAAAAAGGGCAACTTCACTAAAGGGTGAAATCTGCCCGAAATGAAGCTGAATTCATTCATAGATTGTTTGGATTAGCTGTTTAATCTCCCTGTTAACAGGATATTGCGGTTCTATGGTTGTAGTGAAGTGTTTTTGCATCAGAACCAAAATTATTGACTCTGTATTCTTTACTTAAATTTGCTCTACACAAGTTATAAACATAAATAGTAATAAAAGAGTTATTCGTAATCTAATTTTAAGTTTGTATTTTATATTGAAAGAGTAGAGGGAAATAAGAGGTCCATATAAAGTCTAGAGAAGCTGTTAATAATAAGAAGCAATTTTACATTAAATCCGTGTTTAACGTAACCAACAATTGTAGGAATCTAAAATTTTCATTTATATCCATCAAGAGAGAGTCTGTATATACCAATTATAGAAGGATTCAAATTATGTATTTTTTACATAATAAAATCAAATTTAAAACGAATAATAAATAGCGTTTAAATCTTAAGCATGTAAAGGAATAAAAGTTCAACAACACAAAATTGCTGAACTTTTATTCCTTATTCTTTCCTATTCTGCCTAAACTATCTTTAATAGTTGTTTCCCCAAGTTGTGTATATAGCAAAGCTGTATCTTGACTGGTATGCCCAAGTTGCTGCATCACTTGTAACGAGTCTTTTTCTTCCATATATAATTTATTTGCCAATGTATGTCTTAATTTATGAGGAGACATTCTTTTACCGTAGGCCTTAGTATATTTTTCTACGATATCTTGGATAGCCCTAACCGAAAGAGGCTGTGCAGTATGTTTATACTTCGATAAAAACACATTTTTTAATTCTTTCCCTGGAGCATATTTGTTATCTCGAATTTCCATATATTTTTCAAGATCATTTAATGCAATTGGGGTAATCCATACAGAATCTTCTTTGTTTCCTTTTCGGATTACATCAATGAGTCTTTCTTTTAAGTTTATATCTTCCATACGAAGATCCGCCAATTCACTTACACGAATGCCACTGCCAAGAAAAAGAGAGAGGATTGCTACGTCGCGATCTTTATCTCTTAGGAAATAGAACAACTGATGTTTTGTTAAAGATTTTTCGTGCTCATACTTAACGTAATTTAAAAACTCTTGATCATCATTATTATGAAATATTTTAGATCTCATACGTTTTGCACGGGCATTTAATGTTTCTTTATCTTTATGTATTTCGATTTTAGCCATTACATTTCTATAAAAATAACATTCTCCATCTTCGTTCTCTGATAGGGAGGTAAGGTATTTAAATAAAGATTTTAAGGCTGAAATTTTCCTGTTAACAGAAGAATTCTGCATGTTCTGTTGTAGTTTTAGAAATCTCATAAAGTTTTCAACATCTTTTTTCTTTAAATTCTCCAAATCAGCGAAGGATATGTCTTTAATGGGTTTTAATTCAATAACTTGTTCAGATAATAGCCAATTAAAGAAGACTCTAAAATCATATACATAATTGAGTAGGGTGGAGGGAGAGGCATCATGCAATTCTTTGTACTCCACAAATTCTTCTATGTAAAAGGGCATTTCATTTAGATTTTCGTATAATTTTTTACGATGTACGGATTTTTGACGTTGCTTGCTGTAGTCCATAAAAATCACCTCATATATAATATAACAGAAAACAGAAGCGAACACAAGTTCGCGTTAAATTCAATTTTTACACAAACTTATTTACATAATTAAATTATGAAATACTAAAATATGTTCAAAACTGAATGGTATAGTGTAGTTAGTCAAATGAAAATTATAGCTAACTAAGTGATAAATTTGTATAAGACCATAAAATTCAGTGCAAAAACTACATATAAATGTATGTAAAATAAAACAATTTTTATATATAAATTCATACAAAAAATTAATATATGAAAACAGTTTAAAATTCGTTATCTAACATGAATTGGTTAATTTAATCATGATTATAAGGAGTTAAATAGATCAACATAAGAAAAACTTTTATAAATTTAAATGTAATTTACTATAAAATTTTGTAATGAGTAATTTAGTATTTGATAATTTCTATATAAAATATGAATTATACAAACACATACCAATATACGGAGATTCATGCTAACGAGCTCGAAACCCCTAAATACTGTATTAGATTTTTATTTATACATCTTATTGTTCGTAAAATTGGTATTTCGTGCGAAGTTATGAGTTTGAGTTTTTTTAATTCTTCTATTACCCTATTTATGTTTATTTAAGAGCATTCTTTTGTTTTATGGGAATAAAGATTATAAGAAAATTAAGCCGAAAAATGAGCCTACTAAACTCCTAAGATGTTGACTTATAGAATTTTTTTACGTATTGCCCATCAATCTATGCACTAATAGGAAGTAATATGTATAACTTCTCCTTTTGTTAACTAAAATACTATTGTTCATATTTTTTTATTGTTATATAATATTTCATGTCTTTACTTATATGCGATTAAGATATATCGGAATTAGAAAAAGGAATCTTTCAAGATTCCTTTTTCTAATTAAAATAAAAAATCAGTGAATTTGCTACCTATCCATCTTCCCCGCCTCACAGTTATTACTTTATATTATTTAATTACATCCCCCCTTTTAAATCTTTTTATTCAAATGTTATAATTATAAATACCCACTATCATTTCGAATCGAGGTGACAACCATGAGAAGTTTTGGTTCATTATTAATTTCTACTATCTGTTCAACAATTCTTTTAGTTTGGAATTCCCTTTCTTTCTATACTAGATTCACAACAGGACATACATACTACTGGGTTAACGGAATCATAGCCTTAATTTTCCTTCTATTCTTTATCCTAAACATGCGAGATATTATCAAGAAAAACTACAGAATGTCAGGAAAATAGGAGTTGATACATATGTGGAAAAAGATTAATAATTATAAGTTTCATCTAAAAGATTTGAAATTTATGACTTGGCTATTCCCAATTATCGGTTTATTATACGCTTATGAATTCTTCTCCGGTCTAATGTTCCACCAGGAGTTTCGTTGGCTCAAGTTAATATGCATAACAATAATGATTATAGGATTTATAGATATTAGAAAGAAGCTTAAAAATAAAAATTATAGAGCAGAATGAATTAACAAAAACTCTTAAACTCATTTTCAAGTCTTTACATTATTTTTTCGGGACTTACTTAATTAAAGCATTATCAGGAGAAACTGCAGATTTGCAATTTTTTTGTAAAGTAAAAAGGCATCTTATTTAGATGCTTTTCATTCTCTTTTTCTACATAATAACAAGACCATACACGATGCAGCCTACCCCTAATAATATGAAAAGTTGTGGAAAATTAAAATCTAAGGAAATAAGGTCGACAAGATGTTCAAAAGTTAACCTAACCTTTTCTTTTAAACTTCCACCTTCTACTTCCCTAATTTCATAAATGAAGGTCAAGCAAATAATAAATATCCCTAAACCTATTAAGTATATACCCAAAATTAATACATCCTTTTTTATCTGATATTAACATAAAAGAATATATAATATGAGAAATCATTTTTTAAATATAAAATAGCGCTGGATTTTCTACTTTAATTTCTACATAACCCATTTTTCTTTTTCCTTCTTATAAAGAACTTTACGATTTACACCATTAACTTCACATACCTACTTAACTTTATATCTATTTTCTTCGTCATTAACAGGCAGCTCAAAAACTTGCTCCATTTTAGGGTTTTTATCACCGTACTTTTTAGGCTTTCCCTTATATACGCAAGTTGTTTAGCAAGGTATATCCATTCTCGTTAGCACATCTTAATTTGGTATTCGTTTGTTTTGATAATTATTTATCCACATATTATTTATTCCTTTGCTTCCATACCCCATTTTCTTTACGATAAGTATTCTTGCCATCCATAAAGTCAGCTGTATTACCAGGAATGCTATATTTCTTATTTTTTTTCTTAGCTTTCTTCTTCAACCTCTTCTCTTCTTGAACAGCTTGTAAATCCGCCTTCCATTGTTTCAACAAATCCTTTTCACATCGCATCGAATTTGTACCCCTTGGTTTAAAATGTGTACCAAATAATTAGATTCTATCTATTTATATAGAATCCTTTAATCAAAATTTCCATTTTTGTTCAAATCCACGTTTAATATGTATTTTCTATGTAACTGAGAAAATAGCACCCGTTATGGATACTTTCCTTATCTTACCTGCACAATTCCAGTGTCATCTTTGCTACTGCCCCCGTTACCAACCCTAAAATCATGCACAATGTAGAAATGAACCACAAAAATTTTTTCATCGTATGCTTCCCTCTCTTTTAGTTTTTCTTCCCTTACACCATAACGGGATTGGAATCATTGTTGGGAAAACTATCAATTTCTATGATTTAGCAAACATTTATGTTTAAATCCATTGCTTAACGCCTCTACTCTTTCAAACAGGCTTTTTATGATATGTATGCAGGATTCCCTCTTACATGCACCGAATCCTCAATAGGGAAACATTCCACTAGTTACCATACCTATTTTATACCATTACATTTTGGAGGTTAAACAGGATGAAAAAAAAGAAATTACAAAAATCAGTACTTTCTTTTGCCTTACTCTTTTCTTTAGGTGTTTCTTCTTTCTCACTTACAACGAAGATTCATGCAGATACACAAGAGGTACAAACTGCAGAAAAGAAACCAGTCTCTTTAACGGAGTGTACGTCTTTATTTTTTGAATATCTCCAGCAAGATAAATATTCAGAGGCACTTCAATTGACGTCTGCTGCTTTTCAATCCAAATTTACGGCAAACATATTACAAAGTTGGTGGACCCAAAGTGGAGGAAGCAGGATTACAAGTATGGGAACACCTGTTATACAAGAACGAAACTTGGTCCATCAAACAGTTGAAGTTCCAGGAGCTATCGAAGGAACTACTATTCCATTACTCCTTAAATTCACGCCTGGTGGCAAAGTTGATGAAATTGGCGTAAGGACTGGGCCAGAGAAATCTTATACCATCCCAAATCCTAGCTATGACCGACCTGATTCCTACCAAGAACGTGAAATCGTAATTGGAAATGCTACATACCCGTTACCAGCCACATTAACGGTTCCAAAACATAAACCTGGCGAAAAAGCACCTGTTGTTGTACTTGTTCACGGTTCTGGTCCGCAAGATCGTGACAGTACATTTATGGGAGCTAAAATCTTTAGAGACCTTGCAGCTGGTCTTTCATCAAGCGGTATCGCAGTGTTACGTTACGAGAAACGTTCCTTAGAACACGGTTTTAAAATGACTGCAGAACCTGCTACGTTAGACCGAGATACTACAGATGATGCCATCTATGCTGCAAAATCAGCAGCGCAGCAGGAAGGTATTGACCCAGATAACATTTTCATTCTCGGATATAGCCAAGGTGCTGGCACCATGCCACGTATACTAAGCAAAGCACCTTCATCACTTGTAAGAGGAAGTATTTTAATGGCACCACCTGCACGTCCTTTTACTGACATGCTCCTTGATCAGTATCAGTACCTTGGGGCACCAAAGGAGTATATTGATGAACTAAATAAACAATTCGCTTATATTGAGGATCCTACTTTTAATCCAGATCACCCACCAGCTGGTTATAATTATCTTTCTCCACATTTCATGTATGATGTGACCCGTTGGCATCCAGTTGAGGAAGCGAAATCACGAAAAGAGCCATTACTGATTCTACAAGGTTCACGTGATTATCAAGTAACAGTAAAAGAAGAGTTTACGAGATGGCAAGAAGGTCTTTCAAGTCGCAGTAATGTTCAGTTTAAAGAATATCCGAAATTGAATCACCTCTTCACGGAGGGCGACGGGGAATTAAGTCACCCTAGTGAATACGAAGTCCCTTCAAATGTTCCAGCTTATATCATCCAGGACATCGCTACATGGGTCAATGCGACAAAGAAATAAAAAAACAACAAAAGCCATCATGCAATCAACATTGCGTGATGACTTTTGTGATACTAATGATTCCGTAAACGTGATACTGACATATCTATTATTCTCTTTATTGTTTCAACCTTCTCTCAAAAGATGCCACCTCTTTTGAGAGAAGGTTCAGATTCTAAAATATATCCAATTTCATCATTTTCTTGGTCGGAAGTATGCTGATTAATTTGGAAGCTGCCTGGTGATTTTTTTGTAACCATTGAACTATGCCATTTATGGCCGGTTACATCACTTTGATATTGAATAACGTCCCCAACATTCGCATTAACAGCTTGTGAAACGAAATTCGTACAATCTCCCCGTCATTCCAATGCTATAATCGCCAAATCTAGGATTTCGTCTCTTTGCCCATCATACTGCACAACTAGCAGCTGCACTTCCATTTATACTAAAAAAATAATACTATGCTTGTTGCGAGAGCTAAAAACAAACATACGTTCCGATGCGATATACTTACTAGCAGGTAGAGTCATAATCTGCTTTCTATATGTAATATATTTATTATCTTTTGTGTTTGTTTGCAAGTAAGTACATCCTAGACTTGATATTTTTACAGCGCTTATTTGCTTCACATCTTGCTATTTCTGGTCCATCAGTGCAAGAATAAAAGATTTATTTCAATATGTAGGAATGCATATTATTTCTCTTGGATGTTATGATATACTCTCTTTGTGAGCTGATACAATATTTCTTTAGATTGGAAAACTAAAACCTCATTAACCCAAGTTGGGGGCGCCTTATGGCGTCTTTTTTAGTTCTGCTACATAGATATTTAGCTTAGATATGGAAGTAACTCGAAAACAAACAATAAGCTACCCATTTGGACAACTTATTTACATCATTTTCGAATGTGGAAGTTCCATCTTTCAAAGCCACCCTATTAAATAGGATTAGATGTATAAAACATATTAGTTACGGAATGCTCTCGACTTGAGGCTACTACAAATGCTTCCTCCTAATCATCCATATGAATATATGACTTACTTCTGATCAATTTGTCGTTGTTGTTTTTCGTTAAAACACATTGAGAATTGTGGATATTTTTCTGCTTCTTTCTTTGTTCCTACAATGAATTGCAAGGTTTGTAATCCTGATGCCGATATTTCTGATGCATTGTTAATATCTTTGCCTTCTTCTAACCTCTTAACTTGGTTTCCGCTTTTGTCTATATAATAGAATTCTACGTTATTCCACCCAGAATCAAGGTCACTTTCCTTACCAATCCTTTCATTCGATGATGTTTTCAATAGTCCATCTTTAGTTACTTGATATATAATTTTCTTATCTTCAATTTTTAGAGGTGGTGCATCCTTGATATTATGAAGGACACCCACACATCCTTTGTAACCATCAGGTATTAAAAAGACCTTCTTAGCGAAAGAATTATACATATCATATATCCAAACAATAGGGGTACCTAGTATGATAATAGACAAAAAAAGGCTATTCCACCATAAGCATATTTACTCTTACGGATAGAGTACCAAGCCAAAAATATAAACAGTATAAAAAGTGGTATTGCTTGAATGAAGAGAAACCCTTTCAAAAAATCAAGTTGAGTACTGTCTGGAGGGTCTGTTGCCATCCCACCTATAAATAATGCTAACGGAGCTGTGATGAGATTCAATCCTAAACTAAGATAAATCAATAACAACAGGTTTTTATTTTTATTTTTTTGTACTTTATCCACCCGAATTCCTCCTACACTTAATACAATTAAGCTTTTGTTGCACAGCAAACCCTTTCCCATTTTGAGAAAGACATGATCCGCCCTTAATATTTTTTCTTTTTAAGCCGATAAAGCCCCCTCAGACTGGCTCCCAGTGCAATGACAGTCATAACGATAAAGATACTTAGGGAAGCAACTTGATTTGGAATCAATTTGGCAATGTTTGCCCAAAGTAATGTAATGCTTGCAAGCCATGTTAAACCGATGATATAAAACCAACCTGATTTTTTGTCCATTACCTGTTCACCTCTCTTTTCCTAATTGTACCATTTGTAAAAATCAATTTGTTGGGATTTTAAAATGTATAGGATATATATGTAAGATTTACGTTATGACTTATTATTAGAAGTAAGAAAATATTGAACTTTATCCTCACAAAGCAACCCTATTTCCTTTCTTTCAATAACTCTATTTATTTTTTATACACTCCTATACTAGGCAAACTCTTAGCATGAATGTTTTCGTAAATGCAAACGTTCTTTCTCACCAAAACATTAAGTACATTAGTCCATTTCTTCGTTTAAGAGGAGCTAGTTTTACATAAGATAAAACACTAAAAAAACTGTGCACAAAAACCTGCATGGTAACAAGTTTTTGGCACAGTTCTATTATTTGATCCCTTTCATAAGTACCTGAATCTTTGGAGCCATGAAATATAAAATAACACTTAAAACAATGGATATTCCGCCAATTACACCGAAATAAATAATCTCTGTTTCAGGATTATATAATCGAACAAGCTGCGCATTGATAGCTTGTGCAGATGCACTCGTTAAGAACCATAGACTCATTGTTTGAGCAGAGAACGCTGCTGGTGCTAGTTTTGTAGTAATAGATAAGCCGACAGGTGATAAACAAAGTTCCCCGATTACGACTAAAAGGAAGCTAATTATTAACCAAATTGGGCTAACAAGGGATTCGGTACCATGGATATATGCAGGAATAATCATCACTAAGAATGATAAACCAGCAAATAATAAACCGATAGCAAATTTATTTGCTGTACTTGGTTGGCGTGAATTCAGCTTTACCCAAAGCCAAGCAAACACTGGTGCTAGTAAAACAATATAAATAGGGTTTAAAGATTGAAACCATGAAGATTGAACCTCTAATCCTGCAAAGTTTAACTGCGTACGTTGATCAGCATAACTAGCTAAGATGATGGCTCCCTGCTCTTGAATCGCCCAAAACATTGTAGCAGCGATAAATAGTGGTATGTAAGCAATTAAGCGAGATTTTTCAACTTTTGTCGTCTTTGGACTACGGTACATAAAGACAAAGTAGCCTGTTGGAATTAGAATACCTAAGATACTTACAAGTAAAGTAAATCGATCAATCGTTAAAATACCTGTTGGAATTGTTAAAACACAAACTAGTGCAATTGCGATAATACCAATACTAAACTGTATAAGGACCTTTTTTCTTTCCTTGTCTGTTAAAGGGTTTGGTACTTGCGTTCCTGCTAATCCTAGATTTTTCTTTTTCGTAAGAACATACATAATTAATCCAAATAACATACCAATTGCAGCCACACCAAAACCTAAGTGAAAGTTATACTTTTGGCCGAGTGTTCCAATCACAAACGGAGATAATAGAGCCCCTAAATTAATACCCATATAGAAAATACTGAAACCTGAGTCACGTCTAGTGTCTGTTTCGCTATATAAATCACCAACAATACTAGATACATTCGGTTTTAATAACCCTGTTCCAAGTACTAAAAATACCATTGAGATAAATAATGTACTAACCGTGCCTGGTAGAGCTAAGATGAGATGACCAATCATTATTAAAACGCCACCCCAAAATATTGTTCTACTTGAACCTAATAGGCGGTCAGCAATCCACCCACCAATAATGCCAGACATGTAAACTAACGAACCATAGATAGCCATAATGGATGCAGCTGTGGCGTGATCCATCCCTAAGCCACCTTTAGAAATGGAATAGTACATATAGTAAAGTAATATTGCTCTCATTCCGTAGTAAGAAAATCGCTCCCAAAATTCTGTAAAGAATAAAGTAAATAGTCCTTTGGGATGTCCAAAGAAACCATTTTGCGGAACGGTGTGAATAATATCGCTTTTGTTAAGCTTCTCCATAAAATACACTCCTAATATACAGATATAATGATGTTAATTAAGTATATAACAAAAAAAGAAAATTTAAACAAATATTAATTAGTTAAATGATCGGATTTTTTAGAAAAAACTAATATATATATTGTTTTTAATGATGATTTCATTTAAATTATATAATATAGATATATTAATTCGAATGTTCATACTGTATAAATACAAATGTAGGAGGATTTACATATTGTCAATAAAAGTCGTTGCCATAGAAGATATTTATCAAGAAATATTGGATGGAAAACGGAAACGATTCCCTCCGAATACTTGGAAAGAAGATATGGATAATAAGCTCGCCCGCAGAGTAATCACATATTTATTACACAGTATCTTAAAATGGGATAAGGAAGACATCAGAAAAAAATGGAACACTCAATTACTTGTAAAGTATAAATTACGAGGATTACTCAAACATAGATACGAAAATAGCCCTTTTAAAGCAATAAATGATTTATACCCAAGTGAGTTTAAAGAATGGGAGTTTGGTATGACTCCTTTAAATTTTTGGACGAAAGAAAAGGCATTAACGATTTTGAAATGGATGATTGAAGAAAAAAAAGGTCTATCAAACGAAAAGCTCTTACGCGTATACGGCAAAAAATGGTTGGAGAAAAACAAACTTAGTGCCCCTCTGGCTATGTACTGGAATAGTAGTCCGTTTGCAATGATTAACGATCTGTACCCTAGTCGTTTTAAAGAATGGGAATTTCTTATGACGCCCAATAACTTCTGGACAAAAGAAAAAGCATTAGAAGCATTGAAATGGACCATTGAAGAAAAAGAAAAATTAACTCCCGAACAAATACTGGATGTATACAGTATAAAGTGGCTAAAGACTCACAGATTAGCGTCTCCATGTCAATTAATG
>NZ_JAKUFY010000065.1:0-29652 GCF_022663675.1 Bacillus cereus group sp. BfR-BA-01355 | reverse complement strand
TCGCTTTTTCCTGCGAGGCAAAGAGCGCCTCGCAGGAAAAAGTTCCATCCCCCTCACATTCTGAGAGAGCTACTTCCGCTTTTAACGATATCCAGCTCCAGCGGCTAGAATCTCCGGTCATTTCGCTCTCTCGCTCGAAGCAAAAAGCGCTTCAAGGTCGAGAGCTCCAATGTCCTGCGATTCTGAGCGAGCCGCTTCTGCTTTTAATGATATCCAGCTCCAGCGGCTAGAACAGTCGGTTGTTTCACTCCTTCATTTGAGGAAAAAAGCGCCTCGTAATCAGGAGTTCCAACACCCTCCTGTTCTGAACGAGCCGCTTCTGCTTTTAATGATATCCAGCTCCGGTGACTAGAACAGTCGGTCATTTCGCGCCTTCCTGTGAGGCAAAAAGCGCCTCTTCGTCAGGAGCTCCAATGCCCTCTTGTTCTGAGCAAGTCACCTCCGCTTTAAAATCTATTATTGATTCAAGAACGCGCGTAGCATCCAAGCGTGTTTTTCTAGTTCTGTGTAGATGCCTAGTAGTAGGTCAGATGTCATTTCGTCGTCAGAATCTTGAGCGATTTCCATGCCTTTTTTCAGTTCGACTAGCATCATTTCGTAGTCTTTCATAATTGCTTCGACCATCCCTTCTGCAGTTTCTCCGTATGCTGCTTCTTGAATAGAAGATAGTTCTAAGTATTCTTTCATTGTTGCTACTGGTTTGCCGCCAATTGCTAAAATGCGTTCTGCAATTTCATCGATGTGAGTAGCTGATTCTGTGTAAAGTTCTTCGAATTTCTCGTGTAATGTGAAGAATTGAGGCCCTTTTACGTACCAATGGAAGTTGTGAAGTTTTGTGAATAAAACGCTCCAGTCTGCTACTTGTTTGTTTAATACCTCGATTACTTGTTTGTTCATTATGATCAATCTCCTTTTGAGTTGTTATGTTATATCAATTACTAATTTATAATTATTATAATCTAGTAATTGATATAAAACAACCCTTTTGCTGAAATTAATTTGAACAAATTATGAACTGTTGTAAATAAAAATCCCTATTACGGTGAGGTAATAGGGATTTTGTTTGATATATAGCTCTTGTTCTAAATGAGCCGCTTCTGCTTTTATATAATATCCAGCTCCGGTGACTAGAACAGTCGGTCATTTCGCGCCTTCCTGTGAGGCAAAAAGCGCCTCTTCGTCAGGAGCTCCAATGCCCTCCTGTTCTGAGCAAGTCACCTCCGCTTTAAGATTTATCCAGCTCCAGCGGCTAGAATCTCCGGTCATTTCGCTCTCTCGCTCGAAGCAAAAAGCGCTTCAAGGTCGAGAGCTTGAAGTGTCCTGCGATTCTGAACGAGCCGAATCCGCTTTTAATCATTACACAGCCTTCTGTTTTTCTTCTACATCCTGTCCATCCCAGCACTCTGTATTCTGTAAACCAGGGATAGAGCTTGCAACGAAAACTGGATCTTTTCCTTGTTTCTTTTGCTTCAAATAGTCTACTAATGCAGCGTAAGCAAATTTGCTAAGGAATGAGATGGCAATTAAGTTTGTGAATACCATTAGTCCCATGAATAAATCAGCTAAACTCCAAACTGTTTTAAGAGCAGCGATTGATCCGAAGAATACCATTCCGACAACTGCAACACGATAAATCATTAACCATGTTTTGCTTTCTTTAATGAATGCAATATTTGTTTCACCATAATAGTAGTTTCCTAGTAGAGAACTGAAAGCGAATAGGAAAATAATAATCGCTAAGAAAGTGCTTGCCCACGGTCCGATTTGTGAACTTAAAGCGTTTTGTGTTAATTCGATACCTTCTAAATTTGATCCTTTGTAAAGTCCAGAACATAATACGATAAATGCTGTTGATGTACATACTAAGAATGTATCTACGAAAACACCTAATGCTTGAACAAGTCCTTGTTTTACAGGGTGAGATACATCTGATGTTGCTGCTGCGTTAGGAGAGCTACCCATACCTGCTTCTGTCGCGAATAAACCGCGCTGAATTCCGAACTTGATTGCTGCTCCAATACCACCAGCGATGGCTTGGTCTAAACCGAATGCACCGTTAAAGATTTCCATGAAAATGCTTGGTAACATATTGAAGTTGTTAATAACGACAAAAATAGCCACGCCGATATAAACGATTGCCATTGGCGGAACAATCATTTCTGTAATACGTGAAATGCTCTTAATACCACCAAAAATAATGACTGCAACTAATAAGGCTAATAGAGCTCCTACGATTGTTCGCTCTAGTCCAAAAGCATTTTCAAACGCTATTGTTACTGTATTCGCTTGTACTGAATTGAAAATTAATCCGTACGCAACTGTAATAAGAAGTGAGAACCAAACACCCATCCAGCGTTTGTTTAATCCTTTTTCCATGTAATATGCCGGCCCACCACGGAACCTGCTACCATCTTTTACTTTATAAATTTGAGCGAGCGTACATTCTACGAAACTAGTAGCTGCTCCGATAATTGCGATAAACCACATCCAAAATATTGCGCCAGGTCCACCCATTGAAATTGCTAGTGCTACACCGGCTAAGTTCCCGATACCGATACGTGCTGCTGCACTTAAGCAAAATGCTTGGAATGGAGAGATGCTATCTTTCTTTTTTTCTTTTCGATTAAACCCTTTACTAATTAAGCTGACCATCTCACTGAAATGAGTAATTTGGACAAATTTTAATTTAAAAGAGAAGTAAAGACCGAAGCCGATTAGCATTGCAATAAGAATATATGACCATAAAATATTATTCGTTACCTCAAGGAATCTGCTAAAGATATCAACCATATAATACACTTCCTTTTTTTCGTAATAAGAAAATTATATGCAAAAAATATACGAGAATCAATTTTTCTAAAAAATTATGTTACTTAAATCAATTTTGTGTTATGATTATGTTACATCGTAATATTTTTAGAATTATTTACATTTTAAAAAACTAAATTTAAAGCGAGAAAGTGGGGATAATTTGAAAGAAGATTCTTTATTGAAAGTAAGCCTTGAGAGTTTGAAAATGAGAAGTAATATGTTTTTTATCATTACATCTTTAAGTATCTTTTTAGGGGCAACTTATTATTACAATAAAAGATTTCCAAATCACAAATATCCTGAGTGGTTAGAATTTCTAAAGTTGATTGGATGAATAAAAGACAGAAAAACAGAAAATTAAAATAAATAAGTTATGGAGGAGCTAAAAATGAATATTAGAGAAAGTGAACTTCCGGGTATTGGTTATAAGTTTCAAATCGTTACGAAAGGTAACGAAAAGATGGTAATTGTCATTCATGATGATGGGCGTAGAGAAATGTATCATTTTGATTCAGACCATGAAGAAAGCATCTCAAGTATTTCACTACGTGACTCAGAGGCAAGGCAAATCGCAGCAATATTAGGTGGAATGGTATATAAGCCTAGGGCGTTAGAAAATGTTGAGATGGTTTTTGAAGGTTTAGCGATTGAGTGGTTCAAAGTGGAGAATACAGCTCCAGCAATCGGAAAAACAATTGGCGATCTTGAAATAAGAAAAACATATAGCGTAACGATAATCGCAGTTATGAAGAAGAACATGAAGAAGCTATTTAATCCAGGGCCAGAAACAGTAATTGAAGAAGGAGATATGCTTGTAGTTTCAGGTGAGAGAGAAGAAATTAAAAAAATCATTAATGAATTACTTTCAAATAGGGGGGACTGACTAGATGGATACGTTAATTTTTGAAGTTGGTACAGCTTTAGTTTTAGTGGCAATTGCAGCGGTAATTGCTGGAAAATTTAAATTCTCAGTAATTCCTTTTCTAATTGTTCTCGGAATGTTAGTAGGACCGCATGCACCGACAATAGGTGTTATCGATCTCAAATTTATTGAAAGTGCAAGTGTAATTTCCTTCCTTGGACGGATTGGGGTTCTATTCCTTCTATTCTATCTAGGATTAGAATTTTCAATGAAAAAACTAATTAAATCTGGACGCTCTATTGCGATTGGCGGAACGATTTATATTTTAATTAACTTTTCACTTGGTTTGTTATACGGATTTATAATGGGATTCCCATTACTAGAAATCTTAATTATTGCGGGTATTATTACGATTTCTTCTAGCGCTATCGTTGCTAAAGTGTTAGTGGACTTAAGAAGAACTGGTAATAATGAAACCGAATTAATTTTAGGAATTATTATGTTTGAAGATATATTCCTTGCTGTATATTTATCAGTTGTTTCTGGTTTAGTACTAGGGGATCACGCTTCCTTCTTAGGCGCCCTTACTTCAATTGGAATTGCTTTAGGATATATGCTTCTATTCTTTATAGTAGCTAGAAAGGCTACGCCGTTATTAAATAAATTGCTCAATATTAGCTCAGATGAAATCTTTATTATTGTAGTATTTGCTTCGTTATTCTTCATTGCTGGTTTTTCAGAAACAATTCACGTTGCAGAAGCGATTGGGGCACTTCTTCTAGGATTAGTTTTCTCTGAGACAGAGCATAGTGATCGAATTGAACATCTTGTTGTTCCATTTAGAGACTTTTTCGGAGCTATTTTCTTCTTCAGCTTCGGGTTAAGTATTGATCCGTTCTCATTAGGAGGAGCGATATGGTTAACGTTAGGTGCTGTCCTTCTTACAATAATCGGCAACTTTGTAGCAGGAATGATTGCAGGAAGACAAGCAGGGTTATCTCATAAAGCATCAACAAATATCGGATTAACAATCGTTTCACGAGGAGAGTTCTCCATCATTATGGCTAATATCGGTATCGCCGGTGGTTTAATGTCAGTACTGAAACCCTTCTCAGCACTATACGTGCTTATACTATCCATTTTAGGCCCACTTCTGACAAAAGAGTCGAAGAATGTATATAAATTCTTAAATAAAATCTTTAAGTGGGATACGAAGACTAACTAAATTTTAAAAAATAAAGTACAAGATATTTCCTGCTTGTACTTTTATTTTTGTAATGAAAACAGTAAAGAGAGGTAAATGATGTTAGGAGAGTTGATTCATTCGGTTTTAGTTTTTTTAGAAGGACTTGGTTATTGGGGAATTATGCTTGGATTAATGCTAGAGGTTATTCCAAGTGAAATCGTATTGTCTTATGCAGGTTATTTAGTATCAACAGGAAGCATTACATTTTGGGGCGCTGTCGCGTTTGGTACAATTGGTGGTGTAATTGCACAACTATTCATTTATTGGATCGGTCGATACGGAGGAAGACCTGTTCTTGAGCGATATGGAAAATATATTTTAATTCAGAAGAAACATATTGATTATGCTGAAGATTGGTTTAATCGTTACGGAACTGGCGTTATCTTTACCGCACGTTTTATTCCGGTTGTGCGTCATGCTATTTCGATACCGGCGGGTATTGCAAAAATGTCACATGCTAAGTTTATTACGCTAACTACATTAGCTGTTATTCCGTGGTCAATTGTGTTTGTATATTTAGGGTTTAAATTAGGAACAGAGTGGGAAAGCATTAATAAAGTTGCGGGGCCATATGTGAAATACTTTGCACTTGCTGCTATTGTTTGTGCAATTGGTTATTTTGTATTAAAAAAAGTGATGAAAAAAAAGTGATTACGGAAAAGGAATCTATGTCGACATAGGTTCTTTTTTTATTGGCATTTTTTCAAGGATGAAAGAATACGTTTAATATTTACCATATTGTGGCATACATATAGAAAAAGGGTGCTTGGAAAGGGGAATAAAGAGAAATGGAACTCCAGTTTCAAAATGTATATCAACAGGTAGAGAATTGGTATGTGTTGGATTCGGAGCTTCATTGGGATGTCAAAAAGCTGAGAGAGGATTTGTTCTCTCTTATTGAAGCATGTAAAACGCCCGTTATTTTTTGTGATACGTGTGATGCAAACGATGTGCTTCTATCATTAGGGGAAGAGGAAGAAGAATTCCTATTCCCAGTAGGTGGTTTTTATCATAAAGAAAGACAATTAATTTTTGTTTGTATGTGGGAAGAGTATGAGCAGGTGCTCAAAACACTACTGCATGAGTTTCGTCATGCGATGCAGCATAAGAGAGAAGTATTGTATGTTGGAAGTGAAGTGTACGAAGATAGATGGATTGAAAAAGATGCGAGGAAGTTCGCGGAGAGGAAATTGGATGAATATAAGAATAGAAAGTTAATGTAAAGCATAGTGGAGAAATAGCGCTGTGCTTTCTTTATACTTATTAAAAATAAGTATTTGACTTTTATAAAGTTTAGTTCTAAACTAATGATATGAAACGAGCGAGGTGATGAAATGAAAACAGAAGATAGACTCGGATTACTATTATGGTTTCGTTTATCACGCTTTTATAATAAGAGTATTCGTGAGACGAATCAGCATTTGAAAGAATGGAATGTATCTGCCGCTCAGTTTGATGTACTAGCTCAAGTTGGAGGGCATAATCGTCTAACGCAGCAAGAGCTTGGAAATAAGCTATTTGTTACGAAGGGAAATATCACGCAGCTTTTAAATAAAATGGAGCAGCTAGAGTGGATTCGTCGTGAACAAGAAGGTACTACAAAATATATTTCGTTAACAGAAAAGGGAAAAGTTTTATATGAAGAAATCGTCCCGCCTCAAGAAACATTCCAAGCGGAGCAGTTTCAAAAATTAAATGTAGAAGAACAACATCAATTATTACAATTACTAAAAAAATTACAGTGAGAAAAAATTTTAAAATAAATCCCGAATTCGATATAGTATGAGGTGAAGGATATGTTTAGAAAAGTTGATCATAAAAATATGGGCAGAGCAAATCATGGTTGGTTAAATACACATTTTCATTTTTCTTTTGCCAATTACTATAATCCAAATAACATGAACCTCGGAGCGTTACGTGTTATTAATGATGATCTAGTAGCGGCACAAACTGGTTTTGATATGCATCCGCATCGTGATATGGAAATCATTTCGTACGTTGTAGATGGTGCTTTAACACATGAGGATAGCATGGGGAACCGCGGAACAATTGAGCGAGGACATGTTCAATATATGAGTGCTGGCACAGGTGTATTTCATAGCGAGCATAATTTAGGAAATGAAACACTACGTTTATTACAAATTTGGATTTTACCAGATCGTGCGGATCATAAACCAAACTATGGTGAGTTTAAATTTGATTGGAGCGAGCGTGAAAACGAATGGTTCCATATGGTATCTCCAGTAGAAGGAGAGGCACCAATTCAAATTCACCAAGATGCAAATTTATATTCTTTATCGTTAGATGCCGGAAAAGAAATTCATTTTCCTGTGCGAGAAGGCCGTCAATTGTATCTTGTTCAAATTGGAGGAAGCAGTGTAATAAATGGTGAAACGTTTGTTATGCGTGATGCAGCAGAATCTGTAGAAGAAGATACTCACATTCAAGCGAAAGAGCAATCACACTATTTAGCAATTGAATTGAAAAAACAATAAAAGGCTTATAGAAAAGAGGACATCTGATAGGATGTCCTCTTTTTTGATTGGAATTATCTGAAAAATGTTTCTCAAATTTTCGGTAGAGGTATCGGCTGTAAAAATCAGAATTTTATAAAAGTGTCAAAAATCTTTATGGGAATGGGGAATGTTATAGTGAAAAAGCAAGTCATTTCATCAGCATTAGCGTTAACTGTTATCGCCGGGGGATTTGGAGCGTTTGGGGCAACGACAACGAAAGCGGAAGAACAAAAAATTCAATATCATCAAGAATTTAAAACACCTGCATACATAGGTGAAGAATGGAAAGCACCGGAAGGACTAGATAAAAAAGAGACGGTCTTTCAATACTTAGAGAGTAAGAAAGATATGTTTAAATTAGCAGGAAATATTGAAAAGCATTTTAATATCGTTGGAGAAGAAAAAGACGCTGAATCTGACACGACACATGTGAAGCTAGTTGAGAAACATAATAACATTCCTGTGTACGGTTCTGATCAAACTGTTACACTTGATAAAGAGAATAATGTAAAAGCATTCTTCGGACAAGTTATTCCGAATTTAGATGATAAAAATATCCCTGCATCTGCAAGCATTAGTGCGGAACAAGCAGAAACAATTGCAAAGGCAGATATTGAGAAAGAAATTGGTAAAGTAAAGAATTATGACGGTGTGAAAAAAGATTTATTTGTATATGAAAAGGACGGTAATTACTACCTTGCATACTTAGTTAAGGCATCGATTTCAAAACCAGCTCCAGGGTATTGGCATTATTTTGTTGATGCAACAAATGGAAATGTTATTGAGAAATATAATGCTGTAGATCACGTTACAGGGTTTGGCTACGGAGTATTAGGTGCTAGACAATCATTTGAAATTGCCCAAGATGAAAAAACGGGAGTATTCAACTTATTTGACGGTAAACGAGGACAAGGTATTCACACATTTGATGCAGAAAATATGGATGAAAACTTGTTTAATTTATTCTCACAATGGCTTGGATATACAGGCGAAGAAGTTGAAAGTAAATCTAAGTTCTTCGAAGATAAAGCTGCAGTTGATGCGCATGTAAATGCAGGAAAAGTATATGATTACTACAAAAAAACATTTAATCGTAACTCTTTCGATGATAAAGGTGCGAAGCTTATTTCAACTGTTCACGTAGGGGAGAGCTGGAATAACGCAGCTTGGAACGGTGTGCAAATGATGTATGGTGATGGCGATGGAAAAACATTCATTCCATTATCTGCTGGACTTGATGTTATCGGTCACGAATTAACGCATGCTGTAACTGAACATACAGCAAACCTTGTTTATAAAAATGAGTCAGGGGCGTTAAATGAATCGTTATCCGATATTATGGGTGTTATGGTTGAGAAGAAGAGCTGGGATTTAGGTGCTGACATTTATACACCTGGTAAACCAGGCGATGCACTTCGTTCACTAAAAGATCCAGCGTCTATTCCAAACCCATTAAAACCAGGTGAAGGTTACCCAGATCACTATAGTAAACGTTATACTGGAACAGCTGATAATGGTGGCGTTCATATTAACAGTAGTATTAATAATAAAGCTGCTTATTTAGTATCTGAAGGCGGAGATCATTACGACGTGAAAGTAGCTGGAGTGGGCCGTGAAGCGACAGAAAAAATTTACTACCGCGCTCTTACGAAATATTTAACTGCAAACTCTGACTTCAAAATGATGCGTCAAGCTGCTCTTCAATCAGCCGAAGATTTATACGGTAAAGATTCTAAAGCTGTACAAGCTGTAACGAAAGCTTATGATGCAGTAGGCGTAAAATAATAGGAAAAAAACCTGACTAGAATGTCAGGTTTTTTTCTTTATCCCGCTATTTGCAGGGCAGTAAGACCCCCACCTCAAAATTCATCGGAAGCAAAGAAGTTAGGTGGGGGCCCTGCTGCCCGTAAAAGCCTGATTGGTGAGGGCTGATAATCAGTGGGGAATGAACAAAACCCCCACGGAATAAAGTTTCACTTTATTCCGCTAGTCGCGAATACCTAATGCGATTTTCGCCATACGTGACATACGTTCTTTCGACCACGGTGGATTCCAAACGACATTTACTTCTATTTCATTAACTTCAGGTACGTTTGTTGATAATACTTTTTTAACGTCTGATACGATTTGCCCAGCCATTGGACAACCGATAGAAGTCATAGTCATCGTAATGACAGCATTATTATTTTCATCTGCTGTAACATCATACACTAATCCAAGATTAACGATATCAACACCTAGTTCAGGGTCAATAACAGCTTCTAAATTATCCAATAATTTATTTTCAAATGCTTCTTGTGACATAAGCAGCCCCTCCTATATTTTAATGATATCGATTCTCATTATAACGGAAATGAGCATAATGTGCAGGAAATGAGCTCAAAAAAAATATCCCTCTTTGAAAGAGGGATATTTTTTGAAAATCTATTCTGTTTTAAAATGAGATACGAGTTGATCTAACTCTTCAACTGTTTGTTTCATTTTTCCAGCAGTTACTGTCATTTCATTCATAACGATAACTTTCTGTTCAGCAGATTGTGCCGTTGCAGCGGTTTCGCTGGATACTTCAGTCGAGATAGAAGCGATGTTATTAAGTGAAGCATTCATTTCTTCAGCACTTGCAGCCATCTCTTCAGCAGTTGCTGATATGTCTTGCATTTGCGTAGATACTTTATTTACTTGTTCTACAATTGTTGTGAAAGAAGTACCAGCTTCACGAATAACATGAATGCCTTCAAATGCTTCAGAACGGCCTTGAGACATCATAGAGCTAGCAGTTTCTGTATCATTTTGAATTTGATGTAGTAATTGATTAATGTCTGTTGCAGCTGTTTTAGATTGTTCAGCAAGCTTTCGAACTTCGTCAGCTACGACAGCAAATCCTTTTCCTTGCTCGCCAGCACGAGCTGCCTCAATAGAAGCATTTAAAGCAAGTAAGTTTGTTTGCTCAGCGATATTAGAAATAGATTGTACAGCGGTATCGATATATTTCGTATGAGTGATTAGACGTTCAACCACTTCTGACGTAGCATTTACAGCTTCGTGTATCGTTGTCATTTGTGAAACGGATTTTTGGATAACGGTACTTCCATCGCTAGCATGTTCAGATGTGGCAACAGCAAGTTCCGCTACAGATGAAGCAGATTCAGCAATACGTTGAACACTTACTGCCATATCGTCCATTGCAGTTGAACTTTCTTCCATACTAGAAGCTTGTGATTGAATACTTGCGTTTAAGTTAGACATTGAGCTTTGGACTCTTACTGTCGCCTCACGTGATGTATTCGTTTTTTCTAGCATGTTTTCAGAAGCGGTTTGTACTTCCACTGATGTTTTTTGAACACGATTAATAATATGTTGTAGGTTTTCTAACATTTTATTAAATGATGCTGCGATAGCACCGATTTCATCGTTGCTATTTACTTGTAGACGTGCCGTTAAGTCACCTTCTTGAGAAGCTAACTCTTTTAGTTTCGTGTCAATTTGTTGAATTGGTTTCACAAGTTTACCAGAGAACCACCATGCAAGAATAATTGCAGCGACAATACAAATAACAAGTGATAAGAAAATAACATATTCGATTAAGAGTGCAGATTGGTCAATTTTTTCAATAGATTGTTCACGTAATGTAGCTTGTTCATTACTATAATTTGTGAAGTCACCAATTACTTTATAGACAGTTCCGTTTTCTGAAGAAGCTACTTGTAAAGCTTCTTCCCATTTTTGTTCTTTTGCAAGAGTGAATACTTTTTCTTCAACGAACTTTCTCCAAGTAGACCCTAATTCCATTGTGCTTTTTACGGACGAAGAAAGATTTGGATTAGAAAGAAGTTTATCTTTTGAATCCTCAAGACGTTTACTCATCTCATTAAACTTGTCTAATTCGACTTGATCATGTTGTAGTAAATAACCTCTTAAAGCAGAGAGCTGTACTTGATAAGCATCTCCACGTTCTTTCAATTCTGTTGCCAGTGGAGAAATTTCTTTTTGTAATGTTTCAGCTTTACGAGATTGGTCAATAGCAAAAAATAAAATAAATGCTAAGGCGATACCAAATAAAGCGCAAATCGTTCCCATCATGAACATAAGTTTTTTTCTGATACTTACAAAATTCATATGATAAAAAGCCTCCTTTGTGAAATCTTAGTATTAGAATTAATTAATGTAAAAAATGAAAGAAAGCTTTACTCCAGTTGGAATAAAGCTTTCTTATTTCCTTTAGGAATTATAGCAGACGGAATGAGAGATAGAAAGATATATTTTAAAGTGAAAAAAGAGAGACTGTAAAACTTTCTTTCCTATACCTTTGAGCTTTTGTCATTTTCACTTTAAGCGTTTGTTTTGAAATGAGAAACGAGAATTTCAAGTTCTTGTACGATTGTTTTCATTTCAGATGATTTGTTAGCCACGATACTCATTTTGTTTACTTGATCACCAGCTGAATGTGCTGTTTGTGATGTTTCTGCAGCAACTTCGTTTGAAATAGAAGCGATATTATTTAAAGCTGCGTTCATTTCTTCAGAGCTTGCAGCCATCTCTTCAGCAGTTGCAGACATTTCTTGCATTTGCGTAGAGACTTTGTTAATGTGGTTAACAATTTCTGAGAATGAAGATCCAGCGGTACGAATAACCGTAATTCCTTCAGAAGCCTCTGCTTGACCTTGTGTCATCATGTCATTTGCTATTTTTGTATCGGCTTGAATTTGATGCAGTAAATGGTTAATGTCAGTTGCGGCTAGTTGAGATTGTTCAGCAAGTTTTCTAACTTCATCAGCAACAACAGCGAATCCTTTGCCGTGTTCACCAGCACGAGCTGCTTCAATAGAAGCATTTAAAGCGAGTAAATTTGTTTGCTCGGCGATATTAGAAATAGATTGAAGTGCAGTATCGATATGATTTGTATGTGTAATGAGTCGCTCAACTACTTGTGATGTAGCGTTAACAGCTTCGTTAATTGTATGCATTTGTGTAATAGATTTCTCAATGACTTTATTCCCATCATCTGCTTTTTCTGAGGTTGTGACAGCTAAACTAGTAACAGAAGAGGCGGCCTCAGCAATACGCTGAACACTCGTTGCCATGTCATCCATTGAGGTTGAACTTTCTTCAATGCTAGAAACTTGTGAACGAATATTGTGTTCAAGAGCATTCATAGTTTCTTGTGTCCTTGCGGTATTTTCCATAGAAGCGGTTGTTTCGATAAATACATTTTCGGAAGCTTCTTTTACACTTGTTGATGTTTGTTGAACTTGTTTTATTATATGCTGTAAGTTAGTGAGCATTTGATTAAAGGAATTTGCAATGTCACCAATTTCATCTTTACTCGTTACGTGTAATCTAGCCGTTAAATCTCCATCTTGAGAAGCTAATTCTTTCAACTTCTCATCAATTTGTCGAATTGGTTTAACGAGTTTACCAGAGAACCACCATGCTAATAAAATAGACGTTAATGTACATGTAATGAGTGAGAAGAAAATAATATATTGAATAAGTGATGAAGAAGACTCGACGTCAGCAATTAATGCGTCACGTTTCTCATTCTCTTCATTTGTATATTTATTAAAACGACCTAACAGATCATTTACATAATCTGTTTGTGCTAAAGCAATTTTAGATGCTTCGTCCCATTTTCCTTCATGCGCAAGAGGTAGTACCTCATTATCTATGACGCTACGCCATTTTCCTCCCATTAAAATGGCTTCTTTCATTCCTTCTGGGAGCTTCTTGTCACTTGTTACTTTCTCTCTAGTATCAGCTAATTTTTTCCCTTCTCGGTTGAACTTATCTAATCCTTTTTGATCATGTGATAGCAAATATTCTTGTAAACCAGCAACTTGTGCCTGGAACCAATCGCCACGTTCTTTTAAAATCGTCGCTCTTTTCGATACATCATTTTTTAACGTTTCGATTTCACTTGCTTGATTCATGGCGAATGAAAGAATAACAATAAGAGCAATGTTAAATAAAGAAGAAATGCTTAAGAGTGTGAACAGTAGTTTTTTTCGAATACTAACATATTTCATCGTTACCCCTACCCTCATTTAAACTGTTTATTATGATTTATAGATATTTGAAGCGGAATTAATAAAAACATTATTATGAAGTTATTAATCTGTTCAATGAAAATTATAGCAGATAATGGAAGGAGTCAGATTGGTATTAGAAAAAGTTCTTAAAATGTATACATTTGTATATCATAAAATCCATAAATAAATATTAGAAATGCTATTGAAATTTGAAATAACATCATGTATACTTCTAATTAGTTGATAACGATTATCAGTATCAACTAAAACATTACTCTTCGTTATGTTGGTCATACCCCTTTTTGACGACGTAAGTCAGAGACGAAATGTTGAAATATCTTGTGTCCTATTCTACAGAATTATGGTAATCTCCAACCTCAACTTATATGCGCGAGCATGCAAAAAGGATCCTATCCGTGAAGGGATCCTTTTTTGCATGCTCGCGCAATTATTGTATATAGACCGGGTATTTGTTCTTCAATTCCTTCTGGGGCAGTAGAAGGGAAGACCCACTTTTGATGAGGTCCCTGTTCTTCAATTAGTTTTTCAATCTTAAAATGTTCTTCGGCGAGTGTTGTAATAATTTCTCCTAATGTCCAGCGACGGATGGTTGTTTTCGGTAACGATTCTTTCTGCGCTTCTGTAAGAAGAATGCTATAAGCAACATCATCTTCAATCAATTCTTCATCGAAATAATTTCCATTGGCCCGAAACGATGGGTGGTCTACTCCTAATAGCTTTGTGTATATTGGATGGTAATCGCGGAGGATAAGTATTCCATCTGGCTTTAGTAGTTGAGAGATTTTGGTGAAAAGTGGTTTTAAATCTAGAAAGTAATGAAGTACACCAAGCTCCAGTAATACGATATCAAATGATTTGGAGAGATTTACATCTAGTACATCAGAAACGATGTAATGAATAGAAACGCCTGCGGCATCAGCAAGTTCATTTGCATATTTTGCATTACTTGCTGAAATATCAACAACTGTTACGTCAGAGCCTAAAAGGGCGAGAGCAACGGCCTTATTCCCTTTTGATCCTAGTAAATTAATAATATGTTTTCCTTTCGGAGATTGTATGTAAGGTAAATAGTGATCTACCTCGCGCATAGGGTCTTCCATGATTTTTTTCGCATAATCCTCCGGTGCCCCATGGCGATTCGTCCAAGCTTCATAAGCAGCTGTATTCCAGCTTTTTTCATTAATAGTGCTTAGTTGTTTTTGGTTCAATGTTATCACTCCTTTTGTGAACGTATAGTTATTCGGCAGGGGGATGGGATTTCCTTTTCTTTCTGAATAAAAGTTTGATTTTTCTGTGATTAAGTCGTACAATACTTTTTATACGTAAAAGCGTTGAAAAGGAAAAGTAGGATGAACACATTCTTTCCAGAGAGCTTCGGTAGCTGAGAAGAAGCAAGAATATTCATTTGAACAATGGCCTTTGAGCTTCGTCCTGAACTTATCAAATGATAATAGTAGGCGGCGACGAGAGTTGGTACTCGTTATCAAAACCACAGTATAAGAGCATATAGCTCCGTACTTGTTAAGGCTAATTATGTGAGTAATTGGCGAAATAAGGTGGTACCGCGACTGTTTATACAGCCCTGCCCTTATCTTTTTTAAGATAAGGGCGGGGCTTTTTTATATTTAAAAGGAGGAATGTAAGATGAGTATTTTTATTGGAGGCGCTTGGCCGTATGCAAATGGCTCGTTACATCTTGGTCATATTGCGAGTTTGTTACCTGGAGATATTTTAGCACGTTATTACCGGGCAAAAGGTGAGAATGTGTTGTATGTTTCGGGCAGTGATTGTAATGGAACACCGATTGCAATTAGAGCAAAACAAGAAGGTGTGACAGCAAAAGAAATTGCTAATAAGTACCATGAAGAATTCCAGCGATGTTTTCGTGATCTCGGTTTTACGTATGATTGCTATACACGTACCGATAGCGAGCATCATCATGAAACTGTTCAAAAAGTTTTTTTACGTTTATTGGAAGAAGGCTATATTTATAAAAAAACAGTGGAACAAGCGTACTGTAAAACGTGTACGCAGTTTTTACCGGATCGTTATGTAGAAGGAATATGTCCACATTGCCATGAAGCAGCAAGAGGCGATCAATGCGATGCGTGTTCAGCTATTTTAGATCCACTCGATTTGTTAGAAAAGACATGCAAGTTATGTGGTAGTACACCATCTGTAGAGGAAACAGAGCATTTTTATTTTGCATTGCATACATTTCAGCAGCAAATTAAAAAAGTTGTAGAAATCGCAAAAGAAAAAGGAACATGGCGTGATAATGCAATTCAATTAACGGAAAGATATGTAAAGGAAGGGTTACAAGATAGGGCTGTATCAAGAGATTTACCAATCGGGGTACCAATTCCAGTGAAAGGGTATGAAGATAAGAAAATTTACGTATGGATAGAAGCAGTGGCAGGATATTATTCAGCGAGTAAATATTGGGCTGAAGAAACAGGAAAAGATGATCATGAGTTTTGGAATAGCGATGCGCAAACATATTATGTACACGGCAAGGATAATATTCCATTTCACTCCATCATTTGGCCAGCGGTTTTACTTGGAATAGGAGAGGAAGCAATCCCGCGTCATATCGTTTCGAATGAGTATTTAACAGTTGAAAAAAGAAAGTTATCTACGAGTAAAAACTGGGCAGTATGGGTGCCTGACATATTAGAACGTTACAATCCAGATTCTATTCGTTACTTTTTAACAGTAAATGCACCAGAAAATCGTGATACTGATTTTTCATGGCGTGAATTCATTTACAGTCATAATAGTGAACTGTTAGGTGCATACGGGAACTTCGTGAACCGGACATTAAAGTTTATTGAAAAATATTATGATGGCATTGTGCCGCAGGGAACTATCAATGTAGAACTGAAGGATAAAGTAGAAGGATTATATAAAAATGTAGGAGAGGCGATTGAGCAAACTACATTTAAGGTGGCGCTAGAAACAATATTCGATGCCGTACGTTTTGCAAATAAATACTTTGATGAGAGGCAGCCTTGGAAAGAAAGAGAAGATAATCCAGTTTCATGTGAAGAAACGATTTATAATTGTATTTATCTTATTGCTAATTTTGCAAATCTCCTTGAACCATTTTTACCATTTTCAAGTGAAAGAGTTCGAAGCACATTGTCGATTGTGAACCGAAATTGGGAACCGCAAAATACGTTGCCGAATAGAATTGATAGCGTGCAGCCATTATTTGAGCGAATCGATGTAAAACAAATTGAGCATGAGATAGAGAAGCTGTATGGAGCGGCAAAATGAGATAGAGAAAAAGACCTTTCAAGTAAATGAAAGGTCTTTTGTTATGCAGTATGATTCTCTTTCTTATCTTTCAAAAAGAAAAGTACAGCAAGGATTACAAGAATAATAGCTGCAATATCATACGTTATTTTAAATGTAGTATTAAAGTTTAAGTACTCTACGAAAGGAGTTTTCACTGCTCCTGCATATATACAAACGGGAATGAGAAGTAAATCGTAAAATTTCTTTTCTTTCATATATCTTATTAGGAAGAAGATACACATAATAGCAAAAAATACGATGCTTAAAATAGTCATTTATACCTCCCGATAAATTTACTTATTTTAATTGCAGTTATATTTTTATCCCGCATTAACGGGCAGTAAGACTCCACCTCAAAATTCAGCGAAAGCGAAGAAGTTAGGTGGGGATCAACTGCCCGTAAAAGCCCGATTGGTGAGGGCTGATAATCAGTGGGGGATGAACAAAACCCCCACTAATTAAAGTTTTACTTTATATAAATTCTGTATTTTTTTCAAGCGCTATGCACGCGATTATGTTTCCTTTCTTTCCTAGCCGTAAGCAGCTGGGGAGTGAAAATTCCAAGCAATATAAAAATAATTCCAATCCACTGCATGAAGGTTACGACTTCATGTACAAGTGTAATAGAAGCGATAATAGCAGTTGGTAATTCAGCTGCACCTAATATCGTGCTAAGTCCTGTTCCAACTTTTGGTACACCGATTGAAAAACAAATGACAGGTACAACAACGCCGAATAATCCGAGGAAGAAAGCATATTTCCATAGACCAGCTTGCAGGGCACCATCTGTTAAAAAGGTCGGCGGGAAGAATAGGCATACGATAAGAGTTGCACTTGTTGTCATAAGAAAGCTTTTCGTATAAGGGGGAACATCTGTAGCAACGCGTCCGCTTGCAAAAACATAGAATGAAAAAGAGACAGCAGCTAATAGTCCAAAGATAATCCCTTTCGTAGAAAAACTTTGTCCGAGGCCTTCAAATATACCACCTGCAAACAATGTACCAGCAAATAAAATAAGGATAGATATGATCTTATCGCGGCTTGGAAATATTCGATTTGCAATTGCTTCGATAATGACACCAATCCAAGTGAACTGAAAGAGTAGGACGACAGCGATAGATGCGGGTAGCTCTTCTACAGAAATAGCGTAGAAAATTCCAGTCATACTCATTGTTGTTCCGACGGTTAGTAATGAAAAGAATTGTTTTTTTGTTACTTTATGACGTGAAAAGAAAAGAACGAGTAGAAATAGTCCAATCCATCCGAAGACATATTGTCCCCCTAATAGTTGATGTGCTGAAAATCCACTTAGGAATCCGAGTTTGAAAATAGTTGAAAGTATGCCGTAGCTGCAAGCACCGAATAAAACGAGCAATGAATATTTAAACTTATCCATAAAAAATCCTCCTTTTAAGTAATAAAAAACGCCCGCTATCCAAATAAGGATAACGGGCGAACGAAACAGAGTAAGACACTCTACAAAATTCCGCCACTCACACATAAAGTATGAGTTTGGGGTATGTAATTATAGTGAATGCTACATTGCTTTTGGGAATACAATGGAGCATTTTACACCTTGAGCTGTGTTTTGTATTCCGTAAGGAAATTGATGTTTATCTAATATTTGTTTCACGATATATAATCCAAGACCGCTACCTTGTACTAAACCGTGTTTATCAGGGTTTGCACGATAGAAAGGCTCAAATAAATGAGCAAGTTTATCTTCATCAATTTGTGAACCTGTATTTAATACTTCTAATGCGTAACCGTTTGGTTTTTCATAAAGCTTTATATATACGTGCTGGTGGTCAATTGTATAATGAATTGCATTTGAAATAATGTTAAAAATAGCAGTTTGAATAAATTTAGGATCAGCTAAAATTTGTACGTCGTGTTTAATATTAGATTGTACATTTAATTGTTTTACAGATACAAAGTAATCTACTTTCTTCATAACATCCTCAATAATATTAGATAAAGAAATGACTTCTAAATTCGGTTTAAATTGAGGGTTTTGTATTTTGGATAATTCCGACATTTTTTCCGTTAATATGTTAATATCTTGCATCATTTCATAGGAACGTTTTAAATATTTATCTCTATCTTTATAAGCTCCAATTCCGTGAATCATG
The DNA here is from genome assembly GCF_022663675.1 of Bacillus cereus group sp. BfR-BA-01355. Lineage (NCBI taxonomy): Bacteria > Bacillati > Bacillota > Bacilli > Caryophanales > Bacillaceae > Bacillus > Bacillus cereus group sp. BfR-BA-01355. The sequence continues at coordinate 10,738 of NZ_JAKUFY010000065.1, read as the reverse complement.
CCATCTAGTTGTCCCATAACGGCTGCGATTGGTGTTTTTAATTCATGGGATACCATAGACATAAATTCTTTACGAGATTGCTCTAATTGTTGTTCCTTTTTGAGCTCATTTCTTAAATCTTGATTGCTTGCATGTAAATTCTTCACAATATTTGGTACTTGTGAAGCGGCTACTTGCAAATTAAAATCTGTTTGATCTGTATTTTTGTTAAGTAGTTTTTTATCTGAGAAATCAAGATTCATAATATCTTTTAAAGCATCGCTCATATATTGAAAAGGTTTGGCAATTAGTTTTGTATAAATTAAAGATCCGAGTAGTGATAATGCAAGCATTGTCGCGCCAATATGTGGAGCTAATTGCTGCAACGCATCTGCTAACTTTGGATTATCATTTATTTTACTTGCTGCATTTTGTGTATGTAAGGCATCATTATTAGCGGCTTTCTTTTCTGCTTCTGTAAGCGGATTAGAAGTGCTATTTTTCCCCGAAAGGTTTTGTGTATGTTCTTTTGCTTTTGCAGTTTGGCTAGGCTCCAAAAGGTGATTGATAGCTGTAGAAAGAGATTTATAATCTATAATAGAAGATTGGAAATTGGAAATACTTCCCTCTGACACAGCTTTATTTTGATTCGTTTTACTTTGATTGTTTTGCTTATCTAAATCCGCCTGTTCTGTAGTCGGCGTTCCATTTTCTTTCGCAAAATGTTCTTTATCGTAGTTTGAAGCTAGAAAGTAAATAATTTGATAAAGACAAAGTGATAAAAGAATACAAAATAATAAGGTTTTGATGAAAATATTTTTGGTGATGTTGTCTTTGCTACGATTCGATTTTGTAGCCAATGCCTTTCACCGTTTTAATATAAGTAATTCCTAATTTTTTTCTTAAGTTTTTAATATGTGTATCTATAACTCTTACATCACCATAATGTTCATAGCCCCATACCTTATTCAACAAATCACTTCTTGATAATACTTTTCCTCGATTTTGCAGTAAAGTATAAATAATTTCAAATTCTTTTGTTGTCAATTCAATTTGATTACCATGAACATAAGCTGCATATGCTGTAGAGTTTAACATCAATTCATGGAATTGTAGTATAGTTGCAGCTTCTGCTTCCTTCGTTGCTGCCCTTCTTAATACAGCCTCTACACGCTTAATAAATACAGTGTAATGGAACGGTTTCGTAATATAGTCATCAATACCTAACTCAAATCCTTTAATTTCACTTTCTTCATTATGTAAGCCTGTTAACATAATGATTGGTACATCAGATTGTCCTCGCATAATTTTACAAATACTATAGCCATCTATATCTGGTAACATTACATCGAGGAGGACAAGATCGTATGAATTTTTTTGGAAAAGAAGAATACCTTCTGTTCCAGCACCAACTACATCAACAGTAAAGTTTTGTGCCATTAGAAATTCACGAATTAGTTCTTGTATATCTGGGTTGTCTTCAATCACCAGTATATGCGTCATAGTAACACCTCCTAAATAACGCTTTTTACTGCAATATTCGAATTCATCATTTTTCGAGTGACTCAGATTGTTTATACATATAATAAGCCCCCGCTATAAAATAATCATGAAGGTAGCAAGGGGAATAGTTTAGTGTTACTGAATAGTTCAGAATTACAGTAGTTCTATTATAGTATGTATTATAAAATTTATAAAACATTATAACTGTATAATTTTAATATCTACGTTTATCAATGTTTAAATATCAGCTAATCAAATCTATTCCTATTATATATGTAAATACAGTTGTTTTGCTACTGTAAATGAATAAATAAAATAAGCCAAGACATAAAATTCTTGGCTACACATAAATCTTGTTTTTAGGCTATTTTACAGTGACAGTAGCTTGCTGCTGAACGCGCTCAAATAACCAGTGTATATCATTGTTATACATACGAATACAACCAAGTGTTGTTGCTTTGCCGATTGCTTGATTATTGTTAGTTCCGTGAATTGCATAAGTTGTTCCGTAAGTTCCTGCCATATTTAATCCGAGCCAACGGTCACCAAGTGGATTACGTGGATCGCCGCCTTTAATTTTGCCTGTATAATAAGGGCGGTTTTTAATTTTATTTACGATTTGAAAAGTTCCTTTAGGTGTAGGTGTTGCTGCTTTTCCAGTAGCGACAGTAAAACTTTTTATAAATTTTCCATCCTGATAATAATCCATTTTATTTAACTGAGTGTTTACGATTAATTGATCTTTCGTTGTAGCGGCCTCTGCGCTAGCGAATGGAAGAGTTAAAAATCCTAATGATAATAGTGCGCTTAATAATAATTTTTTCATTGTTATTCTCCTTTTACTATCGTAATAGTCTTACATACAATGAAGTTGTAATCCTCGTAAAGCTTTATTTACATTTTCATCTAATGTTTCAAAGAATGCAGTGATTTTGCTGTTGTGTTTGTTGTTTTTATCAATAAGTAATCTTTCATTTAATAAAAGCTCACCACGTAGTCCAAAACTTTGAACTTGAATATTTAGCTCATCTTCATTTTCAGAAATGATTGGTAAGAAATAATGAAAAGCTTTTGTTGGAATGATGTAGCTTTTGCCAATCATGCTTTCTTGATTTGAATTAATCCATTTTTTCGTGACAATTTTAATATTCTTTTTTGAAACGATAAAAGATAGTGTTGTAGATTTTGTTAAACTTACGTCAAATTCACTTGTTTCACACATGTGTAAATTAAAAACGGTTTCATTTTGATGAGATTCAACATTTGTATTAATAAAATCGTGCATTTTATATGCTTCCATTTCGTATTCACCCTTTTTTCAATTTCGAAAACGACTTATATTTATTCAAATTAATGCTTAGTCATATATTGGTTAAATTTTTCAACAAATTCCGATATAATCTTACAATACGTATATGAAGCTAATATGAAGTTAGGATGAGTTTGTGGTGGTTTTTTATTGAGAACAAAATTAGAGGGGTTTTTAAGTGTTAAAAAATGGATAAAATTTGCATGATATTAATGCGTCTTTTTGTTATTTCGACTTAAAAAATGATTTTTACTAATTAATAAAGAACGGAAATCATTAGTGTGACCCTTACAAAAATGTAATAAAAATGTAAGCTATTGTGATAGTTATTTCGACAATTTTTTTATACAATAATAGTAAGAAGTTGTACGTGATTGAAAGGAGAGATGACATGGAATGGATTCATGAATTATTTCAGCAATACGGGTACTATGTTGTACTTGTCGGCTTGCTGTTAGAATATATTGCACTTCCGTTTCCGGGAGAGCCCACATTAGCATATGCGGGATTTTTAGCGCAGAAGGGTGATTTAAGTTTACCGATTTTAATCATTCTATCCTTTATTGGGACAAGTGTAGGAATGACGATTCAATACTTTTTAGGAAATAAATTAGGTATGCCTTTCATTCAAAAGTATGGAAAATACGTATTTTTAACACAAAGAAAAATTGATTTAACGAGAATGTGGTTTGATAAGTATGGGTACTTCCTGATTTTTATTGGTTTCTTTATTCCTGGTGTACGTCATTTCACAGGATACTTTGCAGGAATTATTAATTTACCATTCCGTCGTTTTGCCATTACAATTTATTCAGGCGCTCTATTTTGGGTATCATTCTTCTTAATCGGTGGTTACTGGTTAGGTGGAAACTTACATGACATCTTTGGAGTGCTAGAAGATCATATCGGTAAAATCATTGTTGGAGTTATCGTTATCGTAGCAATTACGTTAGGTGTTCGTTTCCGCAAACAGTTAAAACGAGTATTACTACAAAACGCAAGCTAATATGAAATCCATTCTATGTCAGAATTTAGGAAGGCAGTGCAAAAGCACTGCCTTTTTTATTTTATTGTTAAGACTATGTTTAATGCACATTTTACATTCTTTATAGGAATTTGATACAGGATAAGAAATAAGTATCTTGTCAATTATTATAGTCGTAATGACAATTATAATTGACAAAAATAAGGATATTATTTACAATTTTAATTAAATAAATGAAAAAGAGGGAAGACATGAAGCTTCAAAATCGAGTGAGGGAATTGCGAGCAAAGCATCGTTTATCACAAGGGGATTTAGGGAAAGCGATTGGATCATCACGGCAAACGATTAGTTTAATTGAGCGCGGGGATTATGCACCATCTATTGTATTGTCGTTAAAAATCGCACAAATTTTCAATGTATCGGTGGAGGAAATATTCACGTTAGTGGAGGGGGAAGAGGATGATGAAGAGTAAACGAAAAAAACAATTTGATTCTGTGGGGAAAATAGCATTAAGTATGATGGGTGGCTTTTTAACGTCTTATATAGCTTTAAATTTACTCTCGGATGAACCGAGAAAATTATCATCCAATACATTTATAGGCATATGTACTATTTTTGGAATCTTAATGATGTACTACACTTGGAAGAATACGCGTATGTTAGCGGAGGCACGCGATGAAGAAGAGAGCGTACAAGGCAGAAAATTAGGCATTATAAGTATATATTTACGTGTAGGTGATATAGTGACGCAGGCATGGTTTGTATATGCAGTTATTACATGTAGACGTGCACTGTTGCAGGATACTAATGTTTCATTTGCGGTGTGGAATTTAGTAGCTTCTATTGTTTGTTTAACTACTGTAGTGATTATCGGGCTCATAACAAAAAATCGTTATAATAAGCTATACCCTGAACAAGGTGTAACGTATATGGAATCTATGAAAATGTGGACGAAAAACGCAGATGAAGGATTAAAGCACATTGTGCATGAGGCTGGATATAAAGCGTATGAATTTACGAATACAATATTGGCATATGTATGGTGGGCTGCCGTTATATATACAGCTGCTAGTGATATCGATTTTGTATTAATTGGCTTAATCTCATTTATTTGGATATTGCATCTCGGGAAGTTCATGTACGAAATGCAGAGAAAAATGATTTATTAAGGGGAGAAAAAGGTGGATATTTTAAGAAGGCCAGCTGGCTCAATGACAGTGGCGCTAATTCTGTCCATTTTATACGGAGTAATCCGAACTGGGAAATTAGAAGTAATTTTGAACCTATGGGCAATAGTTGGAATTTCATTGTTAGTGTTAGCCATTCATGAGCTAGGACATGTAGTATTTGGTGTAATAGGTGGTTTAACATTTAAATTTATGACAGTAGGACCCATTACTATTCAAAAAGAAAAGGGAAAATTACGCATTCGAGAAAATAAATTATGGGCGTACTTTGGAGGTGTTGCAACATTAGTACCACCTTCTATAGAGACACCGAATCTTTCGAAAAAGTGGGCGTGGCTCACTTTAGGTGGACCGATTACGAGTTTACTATTTGGTATTACTTCCGGTTACATATACATGGTGAGTTATTATCAATATCTTTTATATTTTTCCTTTTTCCATTTTGCAATCTTTGCGGTTACAATTGTGCCGATAAAAGGAATGCTTATGAGTGATGGGATGCAATTTCTTATTTTAATTAAAGATGATGAAAGAGCTAGAAATCACTTATATGAGATTCAAATATCGAGTGAGTTATTTAGTTATAAAAGACCGAAAGATTGGGATGAAAGATTAGTAGAATTGAGTGAGGAGAAAATAAAAGAGAATAAAGGGATAAGGGAGATAATGAGTAGACTTATGCTCGTCTTTTTTGCTCGTGCAGATCAAGAGGGAATGGAAAGAGCGATACCGTATATAGAACGAATTGTTCAATTACCTGTAACGAAAGAAAATAAGTTTTTCGTTAGTAGTTTTCATAGTTGGTACCTTTTATATAAAGCCCTTTATCAGATGGATAGTCTTTCTTTGCAAGAAGCAAAGGAACATGCAAAGGCTATTACAAAAATGGACCTAAGTGGATATTACCGTACACAAGGGATTATTAAATATGTAGAGGGCAATATGGAAGCGTCCCGTACTTATATGAAGAAAGCCGATCAAGAATTAAAGAGCGCCGAGAAGAGTGAGATGGGATATTTACAATTAGAAAGAGAATGGTTTAAGCAGCTGAAAGAGAGGGTATCTTACGATGGGTGAGGTATCCTCTTTTTTATATGTCATCTTATGCCGTTCCATAAACAGCCTAGGGCGAGTAAAATGAGATAAGAAGAGCAAAGCTTGGAGGAAGTAAATATGGAAATTTTATCAATTATTTTGATAGTCTTGCTCATTTATGTTGTTTTTAAAGTAGCATATGTAGCATTAAAGATACTCGCGATCCTATTGATTATCTTTTTAATCGTAGAGTTCGGCAGTAAGTTGCTTGGGGGATAGGGTATGTTGTACGTTTTGGATGTCTAAGGTTGTCGTTAAATCGATATCTTGTGCCGAATCGTTGATATAATGAAAAAATCGTTGATATAAGTGGAGAAACGATCGATATATTTGAAAAATCGTTGATATATTTAAGTGAATACGAAGTGGGGTATGTGGAAAAGAAGTTGCCGTTGGGTAGCTTCTTTTTATTGTAGTGCCGGTGTATGCAAACCAACATAAAAAAGCTGGAAGAATTCCTTCCAGCTTAAGAGTTACTTTCAATTTGGCGACCGCTATCTTCTTCATTGTCTTGTAATAGGTTGAATACGTCTGCTAAGCAGAATGCAATGAACCAAGTCCATAGACCGTGGAAGAAAGCTGAGCTTAATTGAAGTGGTAATGTATAGTTTGTCATTGAGTAGGAAATACATCCACCAACGATTCCAATCATTGTTAATAACATTGTTTTCTGAGCATTTTCTTCTGGATTGAAGAGGAAGTAAATGTATCCGCCTAAAATTGAAGCGCTTACAAGTGTTTCGATTCCATTAAAAATGATATTCTCTCCAAGCTGTGTGTTTGTCCAGAAACAAATCGTACCGCCGATAATAGCAAACAGGACAGCTATTGTATATCGTATATATTGATTCATATGTTCATCTCCCTATGTAATAAGATGATTTGGAAGTCAAAAAGGTAGGTATAGTATATTGAAGTGAGTTTTAATTGTACGTATCTTTTTATAAAAAGATCATTGAAGAGTAACTAAGATGATCGGTTGTTTAAACCGTTACGTGTATGGTGCCTGAAATATACCCGACTGCTCGTTTCTTTTTGCTTGTAAAATAAGAGAAACTTCCAAGTCTATATACTCTTTTTTTGTGAGTCTGCTTTCATTATAACACATTTAGGGACATAATAATAGAATTATCTGATTTTGTAATAAGTGTAAAAAATAAAAAGCGTAAGGAAATACCATTAACAATGCAGTTTAGTGGAAGAAGGATTTTAATTTATTATGATGAAATATGTAATCAAGGTGAGATCTAAGAAGGAGGCTTAAATACAATAAAAAATGTTTTGTAGCATGAATGTAAGGGAGGGGAGCTAACTTGGAGATCACAACAGAAAGATTAATAATTAGACCTTTTAAGAGTACTGATTTACAGGATGTATTTGCTATTTATAATAATGATGATACATGTAAGTTCCTATTACATAATAAGTGGACTCATGAAGACATGCAGAAAAGATTTAATAAGAAGCTAGCAAACAATGCACTTACTGAAGAATCAATATTAAGTTTGGCAGTTATATACAAGACTAAAGTAGTTGGTGATTTATCCGTATGGTACACAAATATGAAGGATACTGTTGAGATTGGTTATAGTTTTTCAAATGAAGTAGTTGGAAGAGGTTTGGCAACAGAAGCAGTAAGTAGTTTGGTATTTAAATTATTTAATGAATGTAATGTACATCGTATACAAGCTAATCTTGATGCACGTAATACAGCTTCAAAAAAATTGTGTGAACGAATAGGTATGAGAAAGGAAGCCCATTTCATACAAGATTTTTGGAATAAAAATGAATGGACAGATAGTTTTGTATATGGAATGCTATCCTCCGATTTGTAGTAATAAACTTCGTGATTTTATTATGCTAAAGGGTGCGTTAGTTGAATAACAAAGGGCATAACATAGTATATATGACTAATATGTTATGCCCTTTAATGTATTAACCTTTTTTATATACGTTTGAAACGGCCGACAATTTCAACTGTTTCAGTAATGTTCATAAATGCTTTGTTATCCACTTGACGGATAATACGTTTCATTTCGCCTAACTCATAGCGAGTCACGACAGTGTAAATCATTTTTTTCTTATGGTTTGTATAGCCGCCGACAGCGTCTACCATTGTCACCCCGCGTATGCCGTGATGTAGTAGTGCGCTTTTTATTTCCTCGCCTTTTTCTGTAATAGTCATTATCGTTAATTTAATATGTTTCGTATGCACAGCATCGATAACTTTGCTGACTACAAATCGACTAATTAACGTATAAAGTGTAATATCCCATCCGAAAATAAAACCTGCTGCGACAAGTAAGATTAAGTTGAATACAAATATGATTGCTCCGATTGAAACATCTCGATATTTTGCTACAATCAATCCAACAACATCAAAACCACCTGTTGAAGAAGCAAATCGGAATATAATTCCTGAAGCTGCTCCGCAGATAACACCACCGAATACAGAAGAAAGTAAAATATCGTCTGAAACTTGGTGTACCGGGATAATATTCATCGCTAAAGATGACACAGCTACAAAGTACGCTGTTAAAAAGGTTGTCTTCTTGCCTAAGTAAAAGTGACTTAAAATAAGAAGAGGAATGTTTAGTAAAAAGATAAGTGCACCGATATTGTAGTGCATTAAATAACCGATAATCATCCCTACACCAGCGAATCCACCGCTAATCATATTATGCGGGATAAAAAACATATTCATAGAAATTGCATACAAAATAGAAGCTATAAAAATAACAACCAACTGTATCATAAATTCTAAATGAAATGTTTTAGCTGCTGGGAAGGATAAAAAGGCGGTGTCGGGAACGTAATCGGCGTCTCCTAGTTGACCCATAGTATGTTTCATCTCCATATTCATTTTTGATTACAAGAAGAGAATAAAGGTTTTTTCAAAAACTGGCAATAGTTTTATTATAATGCAAAAATTTTATAAATTTCTAATAAATCAAGCCTATTCATTGATGTGCGTGAATATACTAAAGAAAGCGAATACAACGTTTCTTAATTATTGTTTTCTTGAGAAAATATGCAAAATACTTTTTTTGAAAATAAAAGGAAATAGAGAATGTTTGCCTAATGTGCTAAAATGACCTTATTAAGGATGTGAAGCGATGGAATTTTTATTGCAGGATGCAATTTTATATATATCGTTTGTAACGACGGCACTTTGTTTATTAGAAGTTTTCTTCCTTGCTAATGTTTCTCGCTTTGTGCGTCAACAAGCATCAAGCGGTAGACAAAGAGCTTTTGCGTTAGTTGATACATGTGAAGATAGTGCGGGAAATGTACCGCTATTTTCTATTTTTTATAAATATGGAATGATTCGTTCTGTACGTAGACAAGAATCAAGTGAAGAGAATGATGAGGTCGGTCCGTATACACCAATGTTTCGCTAAATAATTACGAAACATTGGAGGAATGAACATGTTAAAATCATACCGAGCTGTGCTCGTTAGTTTATCATTATTACTTGTTTTTGTTTTATCTGGCTGCAGTAATGCAGCCCCAATTGATGCACATAGTACTGGGATTTGGGATCATTATTTCGTATATCCAATCTCGTTTATGATTCAATTTGTTGCTCATCATATACCTGGAGCTAGCTTTGGGATTGCAATCATTATTATGACGCTCGTTATTCGTTCAGCGATGATTCCATTAGCTGTTTCACAATATCGTAGCCAAGCGAAAATGAAGAAAATGCAACCTGAATTGCAGAAGCTAAAGAAAAAGTACGGTGATGTAGGCAAAGATCTTGAAAAACAAAAGCAGTATCAAAAAGAAATGTCAGAGCTAATGAAATCAGGCGGTTGGAATCCACTTGCTGGTTGCTGGCCAATTTTTATACAAATGCCGATTTTCTCTGCTTTGTATTATGCGATTAGCAGAACGGAAGAGATTCGCACATCTTCTTTTTTATGGGTGAACTTAGGACATGCAGATCCATATCATATATTACCGATTATTGCAGCGTTAACGACATTTATTCAGATGAAAGTTTTCCAATCTAATATTACACCTGGAGAACAAGTACAGATGCTAAAGATACAGCAAATTATGATGCCGGCAATGATTCTATTTATGGGGTTTGCGGCGCCATCAGGACTTGTATTGTACTGGATAACAGGTAACTTATTTACAATGACACAAACAATCGTATTAAGAAAAATAATGGAACGTGAAGAGTTACAATTACAAAAAGCATAGAGAAACACCGCTCATTATGAGCGGTGTTTTTTATTCGAAACGTTAAGGGAATTTTAAGAAACCAACATTACTATTGGCATTGTATACGAAAGTGTACATGCTTTAGAAATATGAAGGAGGAAATTTCCTATGAAGAAGAAAACAGTTGGGTATTTAGCGATTGCAGGTGCTTTATCATTCGGAATCATTGGAGGAGTCGGTATTCCGGCATTCGCGGCAACGAATACTCCAGCAGCTGAACAGTCTACAAAAACGGCGAAAAAGGATTTGGATGACGCTACAAAACAAAAAGTAAAAACAATTATGGACGATACAAAGAAACAGTTAGAGAAACTAGGTGTAAAGCTTCCGGAGAAAGAGAAGCGTAAAGACATGTTTGCAGGATTAGATGATCAGGCGAAAGCAAAAGCGAAGTCGATTTTAGAGCAAAAGAAATCTGGAAAATTAACGCATGAGCAAGCAAAAGA